>DAOPZB010000007.1:0-11260 GCA_035353195.1 Methanothrix sp.
CGTCACCTCTGTCGCGATGTCCATCATCTTTCCCGCCGCCTCGGCGAAGGGAGCGATATCCAGGATCTGCGAGCCGATGTGGCAGTGCAGCCCCACCGGCCTGATTCCCTCCAACTGCATGGCCCTTTTGTAGGTCTCAGCCACCTGCTTTGCCGGAATGCCGAACTTGGAGGAGGCGAGACCCGTGGCGATCTTGGGATGGGTTTTGGGGGAGACATCGGGATTGACCCGGAAGAGTATCTCTGCCTCCTGGCCAGAGGCCTGAGCCGTCCGCGATAGGCTCTCCAGCTCCTCCCGCGAGTCCACGGACATTCTCACGGCAGCCTGCATCACCAGCTCGTGGTCCTTTTCGCTCTTGGAGTTGCCGTTATAGAGGATCATGTCCCTGGCTATTCCCGCCATGCGCACCACGGACAGCTCTCCGGGAGAGAACACATCGGCGCCCATTCCCTCCTGGGCGGCTATGCGCAGAAGGGAGAGGTTGCCGTTGGCCTTGACTGCAAAGTACTTCTCGGCCTGGGGAAAGGCCCGGTGATAGGCGCGAATGTTCTCGCGCAGGCGGCTCTCCGATGTCACATAAAGAGGCGTGCTGAGCTTCAGGGCGAGGTCGAAGCAATCCACATCTTCCATAAAGAGGCGGCTGCCGCGAACTGTGAGGTGAGGCTTGGATGCGAACATGATCCCCAGAAGCGCTCAAGAGTTACTAAATGCTTTCTGTGAGCCGGGCGGCAGCCTGGTTAAATATAATTTTTAGAAATGTGCGAAATAATTCATTATAAAAATAAAGTCTTTAACTATGAATTTAGATCTCCCCATTATCAGGCTAGTCTCATCACAATCTGCTTCTTTCAGGATCGGCCTGAATTTCTAATCTTCAGCAATAAAGTTTATATGATAGTAGTAATACATTATAAGAAATGGAGGAAAACCTATGAGTCTGAAGATAAAAGTGCTGTTGCTGGCATTGGCGGCCCTGGCCCAGCTTCCGGAGTTCCTGGCCCACGCCGTCCTGACGGGAAGCTGACCGCCCGGATACCGAATAATCTCCTTTCAATTATTCCCGATTTTAATTGGCATCCGGGCCAACCTATATCAATTCTCAAATCCCAAAAGCCGACCATGCTCATCAGCGACGGTCAGTTCGGCGATCGCATCCGCCCCTACAAAAGCGTCCTCTACCTCTGCCACAGGAATGCCGATCCCGATGCCATCGGCAGCAGCTTTGCCCTGAGCCGGGCCTTCGGGGGAGCAGTGGGCGCTGTGGGCGACATGAGCCGCACGGGAGAGAGGCTGGCCGGGATCATCGGAGCCGACGTCCTCATCAATCCCCATTGGGAGGAGTTCGACCTGGTGGTACTGGTGGACACCTCCGTCCGGCTGCAACTGGGGGGCAGCGTCCCCGCCCGGTACGCTATGGTGGACCATCATCTGGACAGAGGTCTATTGGAGGGAGCACTGTTTTACATCCAGAGGCCGGCCACATCCACTGCCCAGATAGTCTGGAGCATTTTAAAAGAGAACAAAATCATGCCGGGCCGGGAGGAGGCCCTGGGCCTGCTCGCGGGGATGATCTCAGATACCGGCCGCTTCAAGCGCGCCACTCCTGAGGCCTTTTTTGCCGCATCAGGGATACTGCAGGCAGGCGGCTTTTCCTACGAGGATGCGCTCTCCGCCCTCTCTGTGCCCCCGGACATCTCCCAGAGGATCGCCGTTCTCAAGGCCGCCTCGCGGGCCCATGTGGAGCGCTGGGGCGACTGGCTGATCGCCACCGCCGAAGTCGGCTCCTTCGAGGGCTCGGCGGCCATGGCCCTGGTGGACCTGGGAGCCGACGTGGCCTTCGTAGCGGGAAGGCATGGCCATATCACCCGCATCAGCGCCAGGTGCAGCCGCAAAGCGGCGGCGAGCCTGAATTTAGCGGACGGGCTCACGGCCATTGCCGCAGAGCACGGCGGAGAAGGCGGCGGGCACATGGCAGCCGCTGCTCTGGAGGCGCGGGATACGCCCGCCGCCCTCCTGCCGGCCTGCCGGAGGATGGCAGAAGATCGGCTGCCCACCTAACCCGGGAAGAATCCCATTCATGAAAGCAGCTTCCGATGGTCTTCCCCCCGGCAGAGAGTCTCAGCTCTTGCGGCCCCTTGCCGCCGCCTTCTTGAGGGCTTCGATACCGGGGAGCGGCTCGCCGGATAGGTAGGTGATGGAGGCTCCTCCGCCCATGCTCACATGAGAGAACCGGCTCTCCAGCCCCAGTTGCTCGATGGCTGCCACGCTGTGGCCGCCCCCGGCAATGGAGTATTTGGACTCGGTGGCCGCCTTGAGTATCTCCGATGTGCCAAGCCGGAACTTCTCCTGCTCGAAGACTCCCGTGGGGCCGTTGAGCACGATGACTTTGGCCTCTTTTATGTACTTGCTGAAGCTGACGATGGTCTCCAGGCCGATGTCGGCTATGGGCAGAGCCGTGGGCAGCTTATCCACGGAGATCTCCACCCTCTCCCCATTCTGGTTCAAAGCCACATCCGACGGCAGTATGATCTTTCCCGGATAGTCCTGGAGGAGCTTGGCAGCGATAGGTATCTGCTCCAGATACTCCTGGTCTTCCACGAACTTGCGATTGGCCTCACCCACATCGATTCCTGCCGCCATCATGAACACGGTGGCCACAACACCGGAGGTGAGGATCTTGTCGGCTCCCCCCCGGCTTAAAACATTCTTGGTGACCTTGATGGAGTCGTCCGCCTTGGTCCCGCCCAATGAGAAGACCGTTGGGTGCTCGTTTCCCTTCAATCCCTTATCCAGGGCGGTGATCTCCCTGTCCATGAGTAGCCCTGCAATGCTGGGCAAAACCTCGGTAAATCCCACCACAGAGCAGTGAGAGCGGTGGGAGACGGCAAAGGCGTCGTTGATGAACAGATCGAAGAGTGGTGCCAGCTTTTTGACCATATGGCTCTTGGCATGGTCGGCGGGACTTCGGTTCATGTTCTCTTCGGCATAAAAGCGGGTATTTTCCAGAAGAAGAACCTCCCCCTGCACCAGGGATTTTATGGCCTTCTGGGCATAGGAGCCGAAGATGTCATCGATGTAGGTCACATCTCTACGCAGGAGGCGGGACGCCATGCGGGCATGGGCCTCCATGGTGGTATAATCCTTCTTTCCCGCCCGGCTCTGATGGGCCATGAGCACCACCCGGCAGTCCTCCAGGGTGCGCAGAGTGTCCAGGTGGCTTTTTATGCGCTTGTCATCGAGAATATTGCCGCTGGGGTCCATGGGGGAGTTGAAGTCCACCCTTACCAGGACCCTTTTATTGTCAAGTACGACATCATCCATTGTGAGATAATCCTTCAACTAGAGTTCCTCCCGGTGTTTTTAGGGGTTGACACAAGGAATATATAGTCATTGCTGATTTGAGGCGGAAAGCAAAAAAAGCACAGTCTCCTCCGCAGAAATGTCCGGCAGCTCGCCGGCGCTTCTCCGGGAGAGCTGTAAAAAAAGATTGAAAATCAGAAATCAAAGAGATGCCTCCTTTGCAGGCTCCAACTTTAGAGATGATGCAACATTTCAGCATGCTCACTTCCAGGGCGATGCTGCCTTTTCATCATGCCGGTTTCTGGGAAAGGCCGTCTTCGATCAGGCGGTCTTTGCCGGGGTGGCTCAGTTCTCCGCCGCGGCCTTCTTCGGCGAGGTCAACCTCTATGCCGCCCGCTTTTGCCGGGAGGCGGCCTTTAGATCCTCAGAATTTCAGGCTATAGCCCGCTTTGACTCGGCCCGATTTCAGGGCGGCCTGGATCTCTCCGGGGCCAAGATCCATATCATTCGCCTTCGGGATGCCGATGTCTCCGGGAAGATGGATCTGCATAATGCCGAGTTTCTGAGGCTGGAGGCCAGATGGCCGGAGATCTCCCGCTGCCTGGCCTACGACGGCGCGGCCTATCTCGCCCTGGTCAAGAATTTCCGGAACCTGGAATGGTTTGAGGATGCTGACGACTGCTACTACCAGTACCGCCGGGCCAGCCAGTCCGCCAAGGGCTTTCTCGTCCGGGACGGCAAGAGGGCCGGTATCAACTGGTCGAAGCTGTCGGACGCCCTGGCCTGGGTCTCCTGCGGCTACGGTGTCCGGCCCAGGCATACCGTATTCTTGAGCGGAATTCTCATCATCCTCTTTGCCCTGCTTTATTGGACGGGCGAGGGAATTGTGGTGGAGCCCCTCAATGGCTCCGGACCCAGCATCGGCTCGCAGGCAGACCTCGGCTTCCATGATAACCATCGAGTCCATACTGGGATGGCTGCTGTTGGCTCTTTTCCTGGTCAGCCTGGGCAGGATCATGATTCGTTGATTACGACAAACGCCGAGAAAAGTCCTTATATGGGCTCGCCATTAGGAGATAACATCATACCATCACAGAGTGATAAGATGCAAAAGGCAGTATTCATCATGATCTTAACGGCTGCAATGCTTCTGGTGATTGCCGCCGGAGGGATGGACTATGGAAAAGAGCGTCCCATAACCATCCAGGTGGGCTCGGAGCAGCAGCAGCCGGCTACGGACGGACACATCGTCGCCTGGTCTGACAACCGCAGCGGAAACTTCGACATATTCATGTACGACCTGGAGACAGGCCTGGAAAAATGGGTGTGCATCAATCCATTCTTCCAGATCAATCCCGCCGTCTCCGGCGAGCGCATAGTCTGGCAGGACATGCGCGCTGGCAATGGCGACATCTACATGTATGATGCCATCAACCGCACCGAATCGGCTGTTGTGGCCGCAGATGGCAACCAGACCCAACCGGACATCAGCGGCGACAGAGTGGTCTGGGCGGACGATCGCGACGGCATCTACAATATTCACCTCTACGATCTCCTAGCCAAAAAAGAGGTCGCGCTCCCCTCCGGGAGCGGAGAGCAGATCGAACCCAAGATCAGCGGCGATCTGATCGTGTGGATGGACAAGCGCTCCGGAGATTTTGATGTCCACCTTTACGATATCTCCAGCAGCAAAGAGACGGCTGTCGCCTCCGGGCCGGGGGACCAGTCGTTTCCCTCCGTCTCAGGGAGCGTTGTGGTCTGGGCCGATAATCGCACGGGCGAATCGGATATTGCCTACAAGGACATCTCATCCGGAAAGGAAAAGATCCTGACCAGGCCGGGCATGCAGACCGATCCCAGGATCTATGGCAATGCCATAGCTTACCTCAACAATCATACCGATATCAATGTCTACGATATCGCTACAGGAAAAGAATCCACCCTGGCACCCGGAGCCATTAAGATGGAGCCTGCCATCAGCGACCGGGGAGTGGTCTGGACGGAGTATCGCCGGGGTGCCGACGATCCCGACATTCAGATGTACGACACCCAGATCCTGGCCGACGTTCCCATAACCAGCGGCCCGTACAATCACACCAATCCATCTTTCTCAGAGGACAGCGTCGTCTGGACGGATAACAGCAATGGCTACTTCAATGTTTATCTCTACAATATAACCACAGACGAACGGCTGAGCATAACCGATAGCGATTTTGACCACAGCAGTCCGGATGTCTCCGGCAGGAATGTGATCTGGACGGACAGGAGCGCTGGAGTGCTCAACGTCTTCCTCTACAGCCTGGACACCAAGAAGGTCAAACAGATCACCAACGGCTCGACCGACAGCCGCTATGCCATGATCGACGGCAGCAATATCATCTGGATTGACAAACGCTCCGGCAGCGAGCAGATCTATCTCTACGACATAGCCCGCGGAGAAGAGCGGCAGATCACCTCATCGCCGTCCCTCAAACTCTCTCCGGTCGTCAGCGGCGACAATATCGTCTGGATTGACTCCCGCAGCGGGGATGACAAATGGGATGTCTATCTCTACAATCTGACCACCGCAGAGGAGACTGTCATCTGCAGCAATTCCGCCCGCCAGGCCCAACCCTGGATCTGGGGAAATACTGTGGTCTGGGCGGATGGGAGAAACAAGAACTGGGACATTTACACCTATGACCTGACGACCGGGAAGGAAAGGGCAATAGTCACCGACTCCGCCAACCAGGGCTCTCCTGTGGTGCACGGAAGGTATGTCGCATGGCTCGATGTAAGGAGCGGAGACTCGGACGTCTACCTGTACGACCTGGAAAAGGGCCTGGAGACCCCGGTGGCCACCCTCCCCCTCCAGCAGACGCCCAATGACGGCAAAGGCGATCCCGATCAGGTCAAGCCCTACCTCTCCTCCAAGATCATCAGCGGAAATAAGATCGTATGGATGGACAACAGCAACGGCTTCTCCCAGATCAGGATGAGGTATATCAACTCCGATCCGCTGCTGCTGCGCGCCTCCGATTATCCCAGCACCAACGGCAGCCTTCTGGTCTGGAGCGACAATCGGGTTGGAAACTGGAACATTTACGGCTTTGACTACTTCACCAGGGCGGAAAAGCCCATCTCCCAGGGAGGCTACGACCAGCTCTATCCCAAAGCCTCAGCAGACAGGGTGGTATGGGCCGACTACCGAAACGGCAACGCCGACATCTACATCAAGAACCTGACATCAGGCATAGAATCCACTCTGGCCGGGGGCAAGGGCGATCAGACCTGGCCTTCCATCTCCGGCCAAAATGTCGTCTGGATGGATAACTCCAGCGGCAACTGGGACATCTATATGCTCAATCTGCAAAACCTGAGCAAAGGGGATAGGCAGCCGATACATAAGGGTCCGGGGCAGCAGATGTATCCCGTCATATCTGGAGACCTGGTCGTCTGGCAGGACAACAGAAACGGCGACTTTGACATCTACGTCAAGGACATTGCCGAAGGAAACGAGACCAAGCTCACGGGAGAAGGAGATCAGCTCTATCCCGATATCTCCGGAAACACCATAGCCTGGGAGGACGGAGAGAGCCAGGACATCTCCTATTACTTCTGGGATAAAAAATGGGGCAAGAGCTATCCCCGGCCGGGAGAGCAGACCAGCCCCGTGGTCTCCGGCAAGTACATCTCTTACATGGACGGCAGTTCCGACAACACCTCCATTCGCAAGCTGGACCTCTCCAACTGGAAGGATGAACTCGTCTCTGCCGGGCCGGGCCAGGTCAAGCCCAGCATGGACAGAAAGCTGGTGTGGCTGAACAGCCTGACCGGCAGGCCGCGCACAGTGCCTGTTACCGCCGGACAGACCAGCATCATCTGCAAGGCTCCCGGCGAGCAGAGCCGGCCAGTGGTGGGAGGAAACGACCAGGTGGGCTATTATGTGGTCTGGATGGACAATCGCACCGCGGATCCCGACATCTATGTCTACAGCATCAATCAGGAGCTGGAGCTGCCTTTAGCCGCCAGCCCCTATGAGGATATGTATCCGGACATTCAGGGCAGCGTCATAGCCTGGGTCGCCAGAAATCCCCTCAACCAGTATAACATTGAAGACTACTGGTCCATCCGCACCTTCGATATATCCATTGAGAACTCCACGGAACTGGTCTACGGCCTGGAGAATGCCACGCCCGTATCCCTGAGCGACGAGTACCTGGCGTACCTGCGCAAGAATTACTTCGGATGGATGGTCTATACCAGGCCGCTTTATGAGAAAGCAGTCATTCCCGACTATCCTCCGGCCGGCATAAATGCCCGGGCGGGAGGCGACATTGTCGTCTTCCAGGACAACAAAAAGGGCAGTTGGGACGTCTATATGCAAAGGCAGGGCGAGGAGAGCGCTACCCCCCTGGCCAGCGACGCCGCCGATCAGATCAACGCGGCGACAGACGGCCGTACTGTGGTCTGGCAGGACAACCGAAATGGAAACTGGGATATCTATGCCTACGACCTCAATTCCAGCCGGGAGATACAGGTCACCAGCGATCTGGCAGATCAGAGCTATCCGGATGTGGAAAACGGAGTCATCGTCTGGCAGGACAACAGAAACGGCAACTGGGACCTTTATGCCTACGACATGAACGTATTGGTTGAGAAGGCCATCTGCACCGATGTCGGGGACCAGACCAGGCCGCGCATAAAGACGGGGAGGATCGTCTGGGAGGATGATCGCAACGGAGACAAAGATATATACATCTACGAGAACTATATGTCTTAACGGAATGGAATCACATTCTCCGGCAGGGGGCGGGCAGGGAGCCCCTTTCCGCTTTTGATTTTTTAATGCCGGTCGCATTCGGGCGGGGCAAAGTTTATTTATCCTCTCTGCATTAGCCTGCCGTTTAAGAGCATTTGGGGCAATTCATGGAGCTTGAAAATTTACGATTCGGTACGGAACTGCTAAAACGCGGTTTCGCAAAGATGCAGAAGGGAGGCGTCATCATGGACGTCACCACTCCCGATCAGGCCGTGATCGCAGAGGAGGCCGGTGCGGTGGCCGTAATGGCCCTGCATGCCGTTCCTGCCGACATAAGAAAGATGGGCGGCGTGGCCAGGATGGCCGATCCGGCCATAATCGAGGCGATCATCCAAGCCGTGACCATTCCCGTAATGGCCAAGGCCAGGATAGGCCACTTTGTGGAGGCCCAGATACTGGAGGCGCTGGGCGTTGATATGGTGGACGAGTCTGAGGTGCTCACCCCTGCCGATGAGTTTCATATCGAGAAGTCCAAATTTACCATACCCTTCGTCTGCGGGGCACGAAATCTGGGAGAGGCCTGCCGGCGCATCAAAGAAGGTGCAGCCATGATCAGGACCAAGGGCGAGGCCGGAACGGGAGACGTGAGCCAGGCGGTGCTGCACATGAGGATGATTCAGGGGCAGATCAGGAGCCTGAAAGGCATGGACGATCTGCAACTGATGAAGGTGGCCCGGGAGATTGAAGCAGATGTCGATCTGGTCAAAGAGTGCGCCAGCAGAGAGCGCCTTCCGGTGGTGAATTTTGCTGCCGGAGGAGTGGCAACGCCGGCAGATGCTGCGCTGATGATGCAGCTTGGGGCCGACGGAGTGTTTGTGGGATCGGGCATATTCAAGTCGGAGAATCCCGCCGCCATGGCCAAAGCCATAGTAGAGGCGGTGCATCACTACGATGATGCCTCCCTGCTGGCCAGGGTATCCAAGGGCCTGGGAGCCCCCATGAAGGGGATGGATGCAGCCAGCATTCCGGAAGGAGAGGCATTGCAAACAAGGGGCTGGTAAGGGCTGCGCATTGGCGTTCTGGCACTGCAAGGGGATGTATCGGAGCACATCTCAGCCATGCAGAGGGCTCTTTCCGGCAGGGGCGAAGTGGTGGAGGTCAGAAGGCCCGGCCGGATAAAAGAATGTCAGGCCCTGGCCCTGCCCGGTGGGGAGAGCACTGCCATCTGCCGGCAACTGGAGTCGTCCGGCCTGACCTCTGAGCTCAAGGAGGCGGCCAGGTCCGGTACGCCCATCTTCGCCACCTGTGCGGGATTGGTGCTGCTCTCCCGTGAGGTGGAGGGCGACGGAAGGGTCCGGCCCCTGGGGCTGATGGACACAGGCATCAGCCGCAATGCCTTCGGGCCGCAGAGGGAGTCATTTGAGGCTGAACTGGAGATAAAGGGGCTGGACAGGCCCTACCATGCAGTATTCATTCGCGCCCCGGCCATAGACCATGCCGGCAGGGATGTGGAGGTTTTGGCCAGGGTGGGCGAGGCCATTGTGGCCGCCCGCCAGGGAAATATGCTGGCGTTGGCCTTTCATCCCGAACTGACCGAAGACGCTCGCGTTCATCAAATGTTTCTGAATATGCTGGAGGAAGTTGATGTTCTCTGAAAAGGATCTGGTGGCCAGAACGGTGGAGGAGATGCAATCTGAGGTCGAGGAGCTTTTAGCCGAGGCGGAGAGGCTCGGCATTGAGCACAAGGACTCACTTCAGAGGGAGATGGACCTGCGAACCCACTCCGTGGAGAGCCGGCCGACTGATGCCGGGCAGGCGGAGAAGCTGTGGCAGGAGGCCGAGGAGCTGCATGAGTTGGCCCGGGAGATGCTACGCCTAGCCATGGAAAAGAGGCTGAGGGCAGCGGACATTCAGCACAAGATCAATGTTCACAATCACATCAAGTCCCTGGACGTCTACGACGACGTCTGGCGGAAGGCTTCGCAGGCGGCAAGAAGCGATGCAGGCGATGCCTGAAATCCGTTTTTAATTCTTTTAGGTTCTTCGCTATTTCCTGTGGCTAAACTGAGTTAATCTGTCTAACAGGCTTATTCTCATCTCTGTGCCTCTGTGCCTCTGTGGTTTTGTTCAGTAGCAGTAGGCTTAATTGTCGGCCTGGACGACCACAGAGGCGCAGAGACACAGAGACAAAGAGACAAAGAGCCACTTCACCACCCACAGGAAGTAGCGAGGAGCCTTCTTTTATCGCTGTCCTGCATCTGCGAACTTGATATCCTTCTGGGTTTGGAAGGAGCCGGTGTACTGCTGATCGGCCTTGATCTTCTTGTAGAACTTGGCATATTTGGTCTGGATGTTCCAGGTTCCGTTGAAGGCCTGATCCGTCCGGAAGGAGAGGGTATTGTTGGCGGAGCTGCTGACGCTGGCGGTCTCGCTCCTGTCCACGTGAGTCAGATTGTACCTCTCAGTGACCGAGGCCCCCATGCCTCCGTGGAATTTGGGAGACTCCACCGTCTGATGGCCTTTGATGTTCCCGTCGGTAAATACCAGGTCCTTCTTCTCTGTGAAGTTGTCGACGGAGGTGCTGCGGTCTATGCTGCGCATGGTCTCCAGGCTGATGGAGCCGTTGCCCATGATCTTCTCATCGAAGTGCATGGTGCTTCCCCGGATGGAGTCCTTGATGGCCACCTCACCCCGACCCTTAACCGATGTCGACTCGATGAAGAGCATGCCGCTTCCGCTGGAGGGGGCTACCTGCTGGGATCCTCCGGCAGAGCTTACTGTACTCCAGTGGATCAGGTACGGTCCGCCCTCCGCAGTGCTCGATCCGTCCCAGATCCAGACGGAGAGGGGCATGTAGACTCCCGGCCCCCGGCCGGGTATGGTGCCGCTCCAGTATCCGTCCACGGGGTCACCAGACTCCAGGGAGAGGGGGCTGTCGTAGACCCGGTCCACGCTCAGCATATCCCGTTTGGTGAGGGGCATGTCGGAAAGGCCATATTTTACGCTGGCCGACCTGACGCCCTGGGGGCACTGGAGGTGCACTGTGACCTTGACCGGCTCTCCGGCAGCGGGCTGAGTGGGATTGGCGTTGACATCGAGAATGGTTATGGCTCCGTGCTCTGAGCCCTTCACCCCGGCGATGGACAGCTCGTAGTTGCCGGAATTGGCCGCGCCCTCCGGGAAGAACTGCCGGGCGGCGTGAGATTTTGAGTCGGCCTC
>DAOPZB010000007.1:11360-17939 GCA_035353195.1 Methanothrix sp.
TCGGCCTCGCCACCATCCAGGCCCAAAAGCCTCTCCACATAGCCCAGGAATCCTGCAATCCTGCCCAACACCCCCTCGTTCTGCCGGTCGGCGGAACTGTCGATATCCCTCGCCATGGTCCCTGAGACCTGGCTCTGAGCCTCTTCCTGTTCGGGAAGGTTGAAGGCGAAGGAGACATTTCCGCAACTGATGTTGACCAGGCAGAACTCCAGGTCGTATTGCGGGCCGCCTGGGGCCGGCTCATCCTCCGGCTCTCCTCTGCCGGAAGGGCTGTCAAGCAGTTCAATTCTCAGGTTGAATGTGGCGCGCACGGGCCTTTTGTCCTCGGTGAAGCCCTCAGCGGTCACCACGTCCTGCAAGGCGTCTTCGATCGTCTTTTCGGAGGCGATCGTCATCTGCCTCTTGGGAGAGAGGAAATCGATATTGCCGAGGGGGCCCAGAGCTTTGCTGATCACAAATATGCTGTGAAGAGCCACTTTTCCGGTATTGGCCACCGTGCAGGAGATGCGGCAGCTCTCGCCGGGAACGACTGCCGCAGGAGAAGCTCCGGCGAAGATCTTCAGGGCGGCGACAACCGCCTTAACCCGGAGAGAGGCCTCGTCCCTCTGCCACTCGCCCAGCGAATCCCGTCCCTCCGCCAGAAAATTCAGGGTGCAGTTGGCGGAGATGGCTGTCCCGGCGGAGATGACCCGAAACTCGCCGGGATCGATGTCGCCCAGATCGGAGTAGAGGGAGCCGTTCAATTTGAGGGAGACGTCCTGCAAAGGATCGTCGCCTGAATTGGTGACCAGGACATTCGTCTTGGCTTCTTCTCCCGGACAGGCCTCGATCTCCGAGGGCATGAGTTTGATGGTGATGGCCGGGGCGACTGATTTGACCAGTACTCCTGCCTCTGCGGCCGTCTCGTAGCCCTTTGAGTCGCTGCCTTTGGCCGTGACATTGATCCACGAAGTGCTGCTCTTGCTGTAGATGGCCTCCATCTTCACCGACTGGCCGGGGGCAAGCTCCCGGAGAATGCGCCTGCTGCCGTCGCCTTCCAGGGTGATATTCATCAGCCTCTCCTGGCCGGTGTTCTTCAATATCCAGGCGACGGCTGCCGGCTGGCCGGGATAGATGGAGATCGATGCCGGCTGGGCCTCGATCTGTAGCGATGAAGATAAAACCTCGATATCAGGGCGGCTGATGGCATAGACCTGGTCGCCCCGACTGTCCCTGGCCGAGGCAGAGACGCTCCAGGACATGTTTTGAGCGGCAGCGATCTCCTTTGACAGCGTCCTGGCGGCTCCGGCCAAGAGAAGCCCGACCTCCTGCACTTCGCCGCTACTGTACTCGATTCGCAGATCGGCCAGGTCGTCCTTGCCCCGGTTCTCCAGCAGAATTTGCAGAGGGATGATCTCCCCGCGATGGGCAAACGGGGGAGCGGAGACGGAGATATGAAGCCTGGGGCTGATCATGGGAATGAAGAGGGATGAATTGTTGCGGTAGACGTCACCCCGGCCGTCTCTGGCTTCGACCGTGGCCGAGAGGATGGTGCTGTTCTCGAGGGCAAAAACGCCTTCCAGGATCTGCTCTTTTCCCGGCGGCAGGTATTTTGTAGAGGACTGCTTCCCTGCGCAGTGTATCTTGATTTCGGACAGCTCCATGCTGCCCCCGTTTTGGGCTATGCAGCGATAGCCTACGATATCTCCTGCCCGTCCCTGGGAGATATTGGCGGAGAGGCTGAGGAGGAGAGGAGATCGGGAGGACAGCTCGGCAGATTTGACGGTCAGAACATCGCCGCCGGCAGCAGATGCCGGCGGGGATGCCGGCTGGGGAGAAGGGGTGGGATGGGCCTGCGATGCAGAAGATGCCGGAGAGGATGAAGCCCGCGAAGTATCGTCGGAGTCGGAGGGGATATACTGGATGGATGCCCGGACCGTTCCCCCGGAGGAGTCGAGGGCTGAGACCTCCAGGTCCTTTTCCCATCCAGCGACTGCAAATACCTTCTTTTCGCCCGGCATCAGGTCGGAGAGGGTTCCAAGAGGCCGTCCCTGCCGGCTGATCTGCACCTGATGCAGGTCCTCCTGCCCAATGTTCTCCAGACTGACCTGGGTGAGGTCGGGCTGGACCTGCGCTGTGGCGGAGAGGCTAGCGGAGCTTTCTTGGGAAGCGGCGGATAGGGAGGTGGCTGATGCGGAAGCTGTGGATGCAGAAGAGTATGGGGCGGAAGCGGATGCGGGGCCTGGGGAGCCGGCGGGACGGATGGAATCAGAGGGATCCTGAGGATGGCCTCCGGAACTGGAGAGCACATGAAGGATCTTTTCTGCCGGAGTGGACGGGGAGACGGGGAGTACGCCATCCGACTGTGTAGAAACGGGAAGGTCGGAATGGGGGAACAGATAGAGCAGGGAAGAGACTAGAATAACTAAGAATACAGCTACGCCCAGGAGCGCCTGGCTGCCCTCGAAGCCCAGGCTTCCCCGAGGTAGTTTACGCTTAAAGCTACCTCTCCTCATGCTGCTACTCCCTCTAATTCCCTCTGCCGAGCATCCCTTGCCAAAATCGCGATTTTGCGATTTAAGCGCATTCAAATGAGACTAAATCCCTTCAATAGCTTTTTTATATTTCTACCTATAAATGCGTTTCGGAGATCCTCAAGGAAAAATGGGGGTGCCGTCATAATTACCATTTTATAGACGGGAGGAAATCTGAGGGTCATGCCGCTTCTCCTTGCCTTCCTCCTCTCCATTATCCTGGCATCCATCATCATCCCCCGCCTGGGGCCTTTTCTGAGCCTGATCATAAGCTCACTATTCTTCGGCCTTCTCTCCAGCATGGGGCCGGAGCTTTTGGGATACATCTATTCCGGACTCGCCCGCATGTTCTCCTCCCTGGCCCTGGTGATATTCGGGGGAGCTGTCCTGGCCGAGTACCTGCGCCGCACCGAGAGCCTGGCGCGGATCGTCTCCGATCTGGGAAGGCTGGCCAAAAGAAGCCTCTTGGTCAGCGGAGCGGCCGGCTTTCTCATCTCTCTGCCCGTCATGTGCAGCATCACAGCCTTCATGATCCTGGAGCCGGTGGTGAGGGCTCTTGCCGCTAAGGACGGAGCATCCCGCCTGGCGGAGAAGAGGGCTCTTTTCATGACCGCCGTCTGCTCTGTGATCTCCTTCAACCTCATTTATCCCTCGCCGGTCATGATCACCCTCTCCACAGGCCTTCAGGCCCCTCACTACAGCCTTCTGATAAGGGCAATACCCATATCACTGGCACTGTTTGCCTTCGCTTGCATCATTATGCCGCACATCCCGCTACATGGCGGAGAGAGCCTGCCATCCGGTTTAGCAGACGGGGGTGAGGGTGCTGCCCCCTCCGGCATAAAGATCAGTCGCCTTCGCGCATGGGCACCGCTGCTTGTCCCACTGCTCCTCATGCTGGCCGGCGCTCTCATTGAGGGGGGAGGTTCTGGTAAACTGAGCGGCCCTGAGGGCGGAGGCGCGATATCTCCGCTCTGGGCTTTGGAGGCGATTTTCACCGATCCGGGGCTGGCCCTGCTGCTGGGGGCGCTGCTCGGCCTTGCCTGGCAGAGGGATAAGATGTCAGAACTGATCCACGTTGCTTCGCGACGGTCGGGTGTGATACTTCTGGACCTGTGCGGAGCGGGAGCCTTCGGTTATGTTGTATCCAGAAGCGACCTGTCCGGGGAGATCTTCCGGCAGGGGCATATCCTGCCGGTATTGCTGCTGCCCTTTCTGGTCTCGGCTGTCCTCCAGCTTGCTCAGGGCTCAAGGGTGGTGACGGCGGCTCTGGCCGCCCAGATCCTGGCCGGCTATCCCCTGCCAGCGGAGATACTGGCTCTGCTCATCGCCTCCGGAGCCTTCATGCTCTCCTATGTCTCCGACCCCTTCTTCTGGCTGATCAAGAATGCCACGGGATCGAGCCTGAAGGAAACGGCAAAGGCATACACCCTGCCCCTCAGCCTGATGGGGCTATTCGCCTTTGCTCTGGCGGCAATGATATCTGTTTTTTATAATTAGGAGGGAGGCAAAAGTCCTCTTGAGATGGGAAAGAAATGAGCTTTCGACCTTTGCCATTCAAGTACTACGTCAATCGCCGTATTTAAGGATTTCGTTGCCTCGAATCAGGATTTTTTCAGGTCGAAGGCCCAGCGGCTGACCTGAGGGGCGACGTTGCCGCAGCGCCTGCAATTTACAGCCTCCAGGCCCATATCCTCAAAATCCCTGGCCAGCGGCCCTATCTGGGATGGCTTCTTGAATGTGTAGTAGTGCAGCCACCCACCCCATTTCACCAGGGGAAGAGCCGCCTCAATAACCCCTTCCAGGCCGTATGGTGCGGGCAGGACCGCCCTGTCAAACTGCTTCTTCAACAGGGAGGCCGATTGCAGGGCATCGCCGTTCACAATGGCAATCCTGTGCGCGACGCGGTTGAGACGGGCGTTCTCTGCCAGAAAAAGGCAGGCTTTGAGGCTCTTCTCCAGGGCCAGGACGCTCGCCCCCCGCGCCGCCAGGGGCACGGCGAAGGGCCCCACCCCGGCGAAGGCCAGCAGGACTTCTTCTCCCGCCTGCACGGCAGAGGCCACCCTCATTCTCTCATAGCCGAGACGGCTGTTGAAGAATACCTCCGCCACATCCAGGCGATAGATATGGCCATACTCTCGGTGCACTGTCACCGTACCCGCACGGCCTGCCAGATGCTCCAGGCTCGCCACCCTGCGCTCACCGTGCAGACCGGATGTCTTTTTAAAAACGGATTTGATGCCCCCCGCTGTGGAGAGGGCTGCCTGGCCGATCTGCACCCCGTACCGGTCCAGCTCCGGGGGAATGCTCAATATGGCGATGTCGCCGATGATGTGCATTCGACCGGAGAGCCTGGTCAGCAGCACCTCAGGCACCGCTCCCTGCAATTTCTCTTTCAGCCGCATGGCTCCGACCCTCCGAAGCTTCCCAGGCGATATTGGTCTTGCAGGTTGACCTCCTTTGCCTCATGGGGCAGGGCCAGCAGATCCATCAATTGAAAGGCGTTTTTGACCGCCTTGGCCCGGGCGTGGTTGTTGAAATAGATCCTCACCCTGCCGGAGTGGATCTCCTCGGCCTTTATGCGCGGCACCCACTCTTGGATCTCCTCTTTGCTGTAGAGGTAATCGTAGCGGTTGATCCGAAAGTCGCCCTCACCCTTCTCTCTGCCAAACCACAGGTCGCTGTTTCTGCCGTGAAAGCGAATGTAGGCATGGCCTGCCCGCCCGCCGGGCGGGGACGGCCCAGCATCGGCGCAGTCGACTGGCCCAGCCGGGCCGTCTGTGAGCACTTCGGCCACACTTCTCTTCACCAGGAGCCGGCGGGCTTGACTCAGGAGCAATCCCCTCTCACCCTCCTGCCAGGAGGTGTGCCGGAATTCCAGGGCATAGGAATGCTCTTCTGTGTTCAGGGCTTCAAAAAGGGTCTCCAGGGCGGCCAGGCTCTCCTCGCTCGCCCGGAAGTGGGGTGAAAGCTGAATCAGCACCGATCCGAGCAGCCCTGCCCGGTGCAGTGGCGCAGCGCACGCCTCCTGGAAGGCCCTGGCTGATGCCGCCGCTTTTGCCGGCTCCTTCTGCACCAGGTGCTGGTGGGTGACGGCTCCGGGCATCTTCAGGGAGAACTCAAACCCCGAAGCCACTGCCTGCCCTTTGCTGATCCAGGACTGGACCTGCCGCTCTCCGGGAGTCTGATAGAAGCTGCTGTTGATCTCGACGGTTGGAAAAAAGCGGGCGTAATAGGCCAGCCACCTGCCTTTCGTTTTGGCGAGGGAGTGGGGATAGAATCTTCCGGCCCAGTCGTCGTAGGACCAGCCGCTGCATCCCACCAGAATGGTCATAAATCAGGATTCTGTGCCGCCACCATGAGACACAAGCCTGCCCATTGAGAATGCTGCTTCAGGAGATAGCCGAAAGCCTTTGACCGCAAGGCTACCGCCCGGCGGGATGAAAACCGGTCAGGCCGTGTTCACCCATCTGCAGCCTTCTCACCATCTCTCCGGCGACGCGGGCGTCCTCCGCCTGGCCGAGGATCCTGACCTGCGTCAGTTTATTCCTCTTTCCGCAGGGGCAGGACCTGGTCTTGCTCTCCTTTGGGGCGTAGAGGTGCCTGCCGCAGGCGCACCGGAAGACTATGAACATTAAAAGGAAAATTTACTGGGCGGGCAGCAGCACGGCATTGATGACGCCGTCCTGGCCGGGCCGGTTGGTGATCCTGGCATCCCCCATCTCCGTCTTGATGACGGCTCCCCGGGTGAGGATGTTCCTTCTCATGTAGTGCAAATTGGCCTTGTTATCCTTCACAGTCTCGATCTTGACGATCTTTGACTTGCCGGTCACGGGGTCTGCTACTGTGGCCATGTCGCCCCGCAGCATCCTCATCTTCTGGTTTCCGCCCTTGGCCTCGATCTTCTTGACCCGGACCGCGGCAATGGTGGTGTCGCTCTGCTCTCTGCCGATCTCATACTTTCTCTTGCCCCGGGCGGGAATCAGCTTTCCCCCAGTGGGCTTCCTTCCGAATTTGCCTTGCCAACGCATATTGTAATTCCTCAGATCGAAATGCATCTCTGATG
>DAOPZB010000007.1:18039-19836 GCA_035353195.1 Methanothrix sp.
CGCAGCCGCAGAAATCCCACTAAAGTGCCGTCCTGCCCCTCAAAGGAGAGGAAGTGCTCCTCCGCGCCCGCTGCCCGATAGGTCTCGTGCTGGAGGGAGACATCCGCCTGGGTGATATGGAGCAGACCCGCCTCCCGGCAGCGGATGCAGCGGCAGCGCCCGCCCCGCGCCGCCAGGCGCTGTTGGGCTAATTGGCGCAGATTGGACTTCTTGACCCCGGCCAGGATGAGCGGCGCGGGGATGTCCCTCTGCACCCTTTGCAGCCGCACGTATCCGGGCAGGATCTCCTTTATGCGGGAGACCAGCTCCGCCGCCTCATCGTCCTGGAGTGGTGCATAGTCGCCCCGGAGGTACATCCGGTACAGCTCCGTCCCCTCCACCACCAGGGTGGGATAGATCTTGAGGTAATCGGGACGAAAGCGACTGTCCGAGAATAGCTCCTGGAAGACCTCCAGGTCCATTTCAGGAGTTGAACCGGGCAGCCCCGGCATCATATGAAAACCCACCTTCAGCCCCGCCTCACGCAGCCTGGCAGCGGCCAAAACCGTGTCCTCCACGCTGTGGCCCCTCTTCATGGCCAGCAGCAGGTCGTCCCTGGTGCTCTGCACCCCCAGCTCCACTTTGGTGGCTCCGAGGTAGAGCATCCGGGAGATGTCCTCCGGACCACAGCAGTCGGGCCGGGTCTCGAATGTGGTGCCGATGTTTCTAACCGCCGCCGTCTCATTGGCCGCCGCCTCATCCCCGAAGGAGCGATATCCGGCCCGCCCGCTTCCCAAGGCGGAATTCTCCTGGCCGGCTGCTGCAGCAGCCCCCTCCGGCGACGGATAGTCGTTCATGGCCTGAAGGCACCTGCCCACAAACCAGTGCTGATAGCCCAATGGGCGAGCAGTGATGGTCCCGCCCATGATGATCAGCTCCGACTTGTCCAGAGAGTGGCCGATCTCCTCCAGTTGGGAGAGGCGCGCCGTCACCTGCCGATAGGGATCAAAGTCATGCTGGGCGGCCCGCAGAGCCGCAGGCTCGCGACCGGTATAGCTTTGCGGAGAGGGGCAGGAGATGCCGCCCGGACAGGGAACGCAGATGCCGTGCGGGCACCTGGCGGGAGACGTCATGGCGGCGATGACCGCCACGCCGGAGAGGGTGCGGGTGGGCTTTCGCACCAGCATCCTGAGCAGCTCCCTCTCCTCCGGCCTGCCGAAGGCCAGTATATCGGCGTTGCTGGGCAGGGAGGAGAGAGCCAGGCGGGCCGAGACTTCTCTCTTCCTCGCCTCAAGCTCCGCTTCGCCCCGAACCGTCCCGGCCAGGAGGGCGTCCACGATCCCCCTGACCTCCGTCCTCCAAGAAGCCTCATCCCGGCCTCTTCCGGGCATCGCCTTCGCCTTCATCTTCCGTCCGGTGCCTTCTCAGCTTTCCAGGCCTATCTGCCGCCCTCCGCCTCCGGGCCGGGTCCGAAATCCTCACAGCAGGGGCCGCAACCTTCTCCGCCCTGTTCGCCACTGCGGCTGGCATCCTGGGCCAGCTTGCAGCGCAGCAGGCCGGAGAGAAACATGCCGGCAAGGAGAAGCTTCTCCTGCGACATGCCTTCCGACGCCGACTTGATCTTAGCGGCAGCCTCCTCTCGGCTGGCTATGCTGGGATCGAACAGCGATTCTTTGACCATATCTCCAATCTCGATCAGCTCCTCAGAGGGCACGTCAAACAGGCTTCTCACGACCTCCAGGGCCCAGGACTCCTCATTCGCCTCGAACATATGCCGGCATTGGAGGATACAGGATGAAATAGGTTTGGACAGGCTAG
>DAOPZB010000008.1:0-19793 GCA_035353195.1 Methanothrix sp.
ATCTCACCCTCGGCGCTATTTTATTAATTTAGGATATTGGCTCAACTCTGTGCTAACTCTGTGTCTCTGCGCCTCTGTGGTTTGGTCGGTCTTTTAGCGATAATTGAACTTGCTGTCACAGAGCAAAAAATGGGAATTGCTTTATGAAAAATTGATTTGAAAGGGCTCTGCTATCCTAAGGCCACAGGCCGAAGGCGATATTCAGGCCCATTATCACTACGCCTGCGCCAATGCAGGCACCGAGCACCATCTTGGGGTCGAGCTTGATTGCCGTGTCGTCGGCCTCGAAGTATCTCATCAGGCCGGCGGATGACTGAAGACCGCTGCCTTCATTCTTTTTCCTTGCCATGATATGAGCCTTGTCATCATCATCTTAAGTAGATTTCGGCAGCCAAGGATCTTTGGGGCGGCAGTTTTTGCCCGTAGCAACCATAGTATTTTCCAGGTTCACCTGGGGCGCAGTTCAATATCGCAGAAGATAGCGTGCCGATGCTCCGGCCATCAATCCCGGAATGGCAGAGTATCTTCCCAATTTTACAGCTTTGATCAACTGGCTGCAATCCTGCAAGTACAGGTGAGACGGCCTGCCGTCCAGAACGGCCGTTTTGCCCTTGAGGATCATAGCCCTCAACTGCTCAGGCTCGCAGGCTTCGATCACGGTTCTGGCCAGGCCGATCTCCGAATAGAAATGTGCATCGCTCCCTGCCACGGCTGCTTTTTTGTGTCTCATCCGTAGCTCTTCTGCCAGATGGTTCTCTCCCCTGCCGGTACGGGAGTTAAAGGTCTCAATGCCATGGACGGCAGAAACCATCTCTTCGCTCAGCCTGTGGCCGCGAAAGGGATGAGGCAGCACAACGACGCCGCCCTGGTCTCGCATCTCGTCAATTACCTCCATGTTGCACCTGGATCTTATCTCCTCCTGCAAAAACAGGCCTATGATGTCGCCACAATCGCTCTTGATCTCGCAGCCTACAATCACTGAAAAATCCCTGTCTCTGTTGACCTTTTGAGCAGAAAGACCGCCTTTTATGGTATCATGATCTGTAACCGCGATTCCGTTCAACCCCATGTCCCTTGCAGCCTTTATGATCTTATCCGGCCTCATCAAAGAGTCGGGAGAGAATTTGGAATGGATATGAAGCTCCAGTATCAATCCTTCACCTCAGGCTTTCCATAGGGATAGCGAAGTGTCCCGCTCTTTATCCTCCTGAATAATTGCCGTCCGGTTTCGCCCACCTGCAACAGATTGGGCAGGATATCTCCGGGCCAGATATTGGTTATGGTGTCCCTGTCAAAGAAGTCGCGAATATATGGCCCTGCCGATCCCGGATTGGCCAGAAGGTGCAGGGTATCGTCCGGGAACAGCCAGCGGAACCTGATTCCCGTTCTGTATGAATAGAGTGGTTCGATGTCGCCATCCATTGCCATCCTGGCGGCAAGATAAGGAAAGTCGACGCCCGCGGCTGTAGCCAGGTCCAGGGACCCCCAGAACTTGGGATTGATCTCCATCAGCTTGAATTGGCCGTCGCGACTATCCTTTTTGAATTCTACCATAGCCACTCCATGCCATTTCAGCGCCTCGAGCAGTCCTAATCCCTGACGCTTCAGCTCCTCGTCATAGATGCTCTCCGCCACAGTGCTGGGCCCTCCGG
The DNA here is from genome assembly GCA_035353195.1 of Methanothrix sp. Taxonomy (GTDB): domain Archaea; phylum Halobacteriota; class Methanosarcinia; order Methanotrichales; family Methanotrichaceae; genus Methanothrix. The sequence goes on from DAOPZB010000008.1 coordinate 1,653, forward strand.
TGATGGGATACTCCCGGATGCGTTTGTGCATGAATATCGCTCTGGGCCGGCCACGATTGAACAGAGCGAAGAATCCGTAGCCTTCGCCGGGAATGTACTCCTGGATCAGAGCGTCTTTGGGATTGAGCCGGTGCAGCTCCTCTGGGGAGTTGGCATAGCTGATCTTTCCCGATTCGATCAGCCCCTTGACCACCACGGGATAAGAAGTCACTTTATGGCTATTAATGAATAATTTCGGCACCCTGATTCCCACAGATTCCGCGAACCTCATGGTAAGGTCCTTGTCCCCGGCAATTTTCATGGCTTCGCAGTCGGCTACGGGAATCTCTGTCAACCCATCAAACTCTGCCTTATGCCGGGAGAGGGCGGTATTGGCCAGATAGCCGATGGGAAGGAGCACATCTACATGGTTACCGGCTAAGTATTCCCGCAGAAATGACACAAACTTCTGCTCATCTCTGGGGCTGGGATATATTACCCTCTCCTGGCAATATTTGGAGTAAAAGGAGAGGCTATGCGGGGTGGAAGAACCGGCTATGACATGGATGCCCCGCTTTCCCAGAGTGCGCAATGCCCCCAGTGTGTGCTTGTAGCTGGCATCAGTGAGAAATATCCTCATTCAGCCTCTGTCCCGACATGCCATCTGAATAAATCATCGCAACTTGTCATCCACGCGTTCTTCTCCTGGCAGTAATCCAGGATTTTCCTGTAGAATTTCAATTTATCGCCCAGCATAAAGGTATTATGCCACAGTATTGTTATGACTCCGCCCAGGCTCTCCGCAGTATCGATGATCTGGCGGGCTATCTCCCAGGCTCCGGCAGCATCAAGGCTCATGTAGTCGAATAGAGTCCCGTCCATTATCGCCAGTGGAATCTCCCAAATATCTATCGGCCTTCCCGTCTTGAGGTTGAAGGGCTTGAAGGGATAACACATTCCGTTTCTGAATCCTGCAAAGTCTGCATATCCCAGTGTTGCATCGTACTTGAATCCGGCCTGGTGCAAGAGCTCCCAGGTATCGGGCACCTGGAAGCGCAGATAATGGTTTCTGCAGCCGGGGATCTCCTGCCCCAGCGCCTTTTCCAGCCTGAGCTTCTCTGCCTTCAACTCTTCCAGACAGTCGTAGGAATGATAGCCGCAATGCAGGCCAATGCCCCATCCGCTGGACGATATTTGCCGCAGATCGTCTTTAAGGTCTTCTATCCGGTAGTTGACAGCCCGACCAAGGTCTCTATCCCCTGCCATAAAAAAGAAGGTGGATTTAGCTCCATACTCTCTCTCCAGCTCCATGATACTCTCGAAGTTCCAGATGGGATTGCTCCTCTGCTGCAGCAGGTAAAACGGCATCCTCAGAGCAAAGCTCTTTTTCAGCCCCGGCCGGGCTGCCAGGTTATTGAGAACGTCCAGAATGCAGTCTTTGGAGATGTAAACGCAATCGATATCGTGCGTCAAGCAGACGGCAAAGCGCCTGTCGTCTGGATAGCTTGGGGAAAATCCGTTCTCATGCAGATATTTTGAGGCGCGGGCTTCTCGGCAGCCGCCCTGCCGGCTGAGGTAATGAGGAAAACGGCCATGTCGGTCCCTCAGGCCCGGAGAATATTCCTCCCTGCCCGTGAAGAGATCCCATATCTCTGGGTTCTGCTTCAGGGCTTCCAGAAGCGCTTTGAAGCCGACAGAATTCATCTACGCCCCACCATCTTATGCAGATTATCTGTGCATCCTCTTCAGGAATATAAATTGAATCCTGAGTGGTGGATCGGGAGGCCAGGGATTTAAATATGCGAATCTTCATGACTTTCAGAGCCATGCCTGAAGGTCCATTAGAAATGAATGAGAATATAAAGAAACGGGTAGCATTTATTTATTATTATCCCAGTTCATCATGGCTTCCCAGCTTTGTAGAGCAGGATTTCCGGATCATATCTCGCCATTTCCATTGCAGCATAGTCAACTTTAGGGGAGCCGGCGATGCCGTAAAGATCGCTAAGCTCGTATTTCGTTCAGATATATGCTTCTCCTGGTTTGTATCAGGCCATTCCTTTGTTGCCGTCGCTCTCTCCAAGCTTCTCGGAAAAAAGTCGGTGGTCGTTGCGGGCGGCTATGATGTGGCCAATGCGCCGGAGATAGATTATGGCCAGTACGCCCGCGGCTGGCGAAGCCGAATGCTGGCCGATTTTGTATTGAAGCATGCCGACCTGATTTTAGCGGTCTCGGATTTCACCAGGTCGGAAGCTATGGCCCGGCCCGGCCCCAAAAGGATCGAAGTAGTTTATAATGCAGTGGACATAAATAAGTTCAGGCCTGCTGATCGCCCTGAGGTGAGAGAAGACCTGGCAGTAACAGTGGCCTCCGGCCTGGGAGATATCATCGTCCTAAAAGGCCTGAAGGCATTTATAGAAGCAGCAGCACTGCTCCCCCAGGTCAAATTTGCCATCCTGGGCCTCACTCCTGAGAATCAGCAGGCCATTAAAGGTATGATTAAATCGGATAACGTTGAGCTATCGGGATATATGAGCCAGCAAGATCTGCTGGCTTATTATCAAAGAGCCAGGGTATTCTGCCAACTCTCTTATCGCGAGTCGTTCGGAATTGCCACGGCGGAGGCTATGGCCTGCGGCTGCATCCCGGTGGTTACTGACAGGGGCGCTCTGCCGGAGGTGGTGGGAGATGCCGGCTATTATGTGCCTTATGGAGAAGCGGTTCTTACGGCAAGGGCGATTGAAAATGCGCTGTCTTCTGGAAAGGATATGGATGTAAGGGCGCAGATAAAAAATAAATTCAGGTTAGATCTGCGAGAAGGCAGAATGATTAATTTATTAAGGGGCCTTATCGATTAAGTCAGGATGGATAAGATGGATGCCGGCTGCATGAATCTTAATTGTTTGCACGTACCCTATGATCAGGTCCAGAGAGATCTCGATAGATATATGGACTATGGGGGAAGCCAAAAGACTCGTTATCAACATAGGCAGAGGATAGATAACATAAAAAACATTTTGGATCGCCTTGGAATTGCCAGTAACGATAGGATACTGGATGTGGGTTGCGGGAGTGGAATATACCTTACATTGATGGCTGAAAGAAGCAAAAATGTGGTGGGGGTTGAGCTCTCTAAGGAGGGCATTGAGAGGTCTCAGGTCATTTTCGATGAGATGGGCCTAAAGGATCGCATTCATATATTGAGAGGAGATGTAATGGATCTCCCTTTTCATGGGGGTAGCTTTGACTTCGTTCTCTGTACGGAGGTTCTTGAGCATCTTCCAGATCCCTCAAAAGGAACTCTTGAGATTCAGAGAGTCTTGAAAAAGGGTGGTACGGCCCTCATATCCATGCCAAATCTCATCAGCATCTTCTGGCTTTTCAATAGAATTAAAGCCGAGGCGGGTCGGATTTCTGGAGTTACGACGGATATAGATCCTCACATGAAGTATCCTTTCTGGAAGATCGAGGGCATCCTCAGAAAAGCGGGATTTGATGTGAAGGCCGTCCGAGGAACCTATATGATCCCAAGCGATCTTCTCTTCAGGCTTTTCCCAAGAAACAAGAATATAGCGAAGTTGGTCTATGCCCTTGGACGAATCGAATGGAAGATAAATATCAAGCCATTGAATGCTTTCTTCTTTGTTCTTGCCACAAAAAGAGACAAAATGGAAGGCAAATGATTTAAATGAATCAATAATTCCATATCATTTAAGTCTCAGATGGTTGGGAGTGGGTTTGAGGGTGCAAGACGGCTTTCAATTGGGGAATACAAAGAAGATACTTGGCGGGGCAGTCTTCGGTATAAGGATGACCACCTGGATATCAGCTATATTTCGAATTGGAAGATGAGACAAAATTGAATATTAATAGATATATATGGGATAAGAGGTGGAAATCATAGCCAAAGATCGCGAAGTCATTCAAAAGAATCGGCCTAAATTTCCGATTAGGCTCCTGGTGATAATTAACGGCGTCCTCCTGGAGGCGTGGGGCAATGACTCCTTTCCGACTCATTCCAGGATATACCAATTATTAAACGAGCTTAAAAAATTTGAAGATATCGATATATTATCTATCAGATTTCCGCAAAGGCCAAGAGATAGCATTGCAAATTGCATTTATAATAATATTATAAAAAGTTATATGGCCATAAAATATCTATATATAATATTATTATCTAGTCCCATTGTATATTTTGAGTATCCATTTTCAATGACCGTGATGCAGAACAGGATGGTCTATTGGTTCTGTGTGTTAATGGGGACTAAGATAGTCTTGGATGTCCATGATACCCTCGCACAGTCTGAGGCGATAGGCAATGGCAAATCATCAATAACCTACGGAATAGAAAGATATTGCCTAAAAAATGCCACATTAATCTCATTCTCCTTAAATTTTGCCATGTGGTCTCAGCTTGCGGAGATGTATCAAGTATCCAAAGAAAAAAAAGTGGTCTTTGTCCCCAATGCCTTTGAGAATTCATTTATGAAAATGCATGAAAAGCCTGTCAGGAGCGTTCCTGGGAGGTTCAGTGTATGTTATATCGGCGGCATAAGCAAAAACAGGGGAGTGGACCTGTTGGTCTCAGCCTGCTACAACCTTCACGGAAAGTATCCATACTTGAAGCTCTATATCTTTGGAGAATACGGCGAGGGATTTTCTAGGCAGATCATGGATATTATTGAGGAGAGCGACTTCATTACAAGATTAATTGTTAAGAGAAAGGATCTGCCGGCAATGGTCAAGGATATGGATATCTTCTTCATGCCCTACAATCCGAATATTGAATATACAAATTTGTGCTCTCCGACCAAATTTTTTGAATATATGGCCACAGGAAAACCGATTATAAGTACAAGGTGCAGGTCAATTCTCGATATAGCTCGAGGAGGTGTGATCTATGCTGATTACAGTGTTAAGGACTTTGAGGATAAGATCGAGAGACTGATAACCGACGAAGAATTGAGAGAAAAGCTCTCTGCAGAGCAGGTCGAGCAGAGATTGCATCATACCTGGAGGGAGAGAGCGGAGAAGATCCACGATGCTCTCCTGCAAATATGATCTTCTGATAGGTATTAAACTTGAGCGTCTGAGCTCTTCGAGAGGTAGGGTTTGCCTCTTCTGCGTCGTATCATTCCATCCCGGACGGCAGCCAGAAACGTCTTGAGGCGGGCGAAGTCCCTTCGGCGGACATATGCACCAGAGTCGAGCCAGAACTGGTAGGCAAAGAAATACATCAGAAAATGTGCTAGATCCCCGGCCGGAGCATTATCTCTGATGAACCAGAGTCTATTTCTGGTCATATAATAGAGCTTGTTCAGGCCTATGGAAGAAGAGGAAACCTTATGCCAGATCTTGGACTTCGGCACATAAATCGATCTATATCCTGCCTTCGCGCCACGCAGGCAGAGATCAGTCTCCTCCCAATACGCAAAGTAATCGCTATCCAATAGCCCAATCTCTTTCAGAACCCGTCTTTTTATAAGAAGGCAGGAGCCTTCCAGGTAGTCTACAGTCCTAAGTTCATCGTACTGGCCGCGATCTTCTTCTTGCGCCCCAATGCGCCTGAAAGAGCCTCTGCGAAGGTAGAGATCGATGCCGGCTACACTGATCACATCCTTTCGGCCCTGATAATCATAATAATATATCTTGGGTCCGGCAAAGCCGATCTTCTCATCTGCGTCGGCAGCCGAGACCAGCTCGGAGAGAAAATCTCTGTCAACGGTTGTGTCGTTATTGAGAAGCAGAATATATTCGGGATCATACGCTTTCATAGCATAGCGAGTTCCGATATTGTTTCCCTCCGCGAATCCGTAATTTTTGTCATTTTTTATGAGTACCAGCCTTTCATTGCTGGGAAGATCTTCGATCTCCTCTTCCCTGCCGCCGCCTGCCTCTGCCTCTTCATTTGTGTATTCCAATATCGATATCGGCTTATTTGCAGGCGAATACTCGAAGAAATCTGAGCATATATCCGTGCGGCGGCCTGCCAGATAATCTTTGATATTCTGCAGGGAGTCGTCTTTTGATGCATTATCGAGAAGTATTACTTCGTATGAGGGGTAAGATATCCTGAATAGAGATTCCAGGCATTCGATTGTGTCCCGCCAGCCGTTCCAGTTCAATATTATAATAGATACTATGGGATTCATTATTCTCTCTTAATGCCTTCGAATTGGCTTTCCAACAAGAAAGAACTGGCTGGCCAAAAGATTAGGCTTCATTCCTGCGATCAAATATGATACGCTTGATCTTAGGCGAATAAGTGGTATATCTGGCACGATATCGAAGTTTTCGATGGCGAGCCCGGCATCTTTCATAAGATCTTTTGCGCTTTTCTCATTAAAAAATTTTAAATGGGATTTATCAAGTATGCCGTACTCGGTATACTGGAATTTGCCCAGCAAAAGATCCCGGCGAATCCTCCAATTGGCCACATTTGGCAGGGAAACTACCATTAAGCCATCCAAATTGAGATATGCTTTCAGCCTTTTCAGCAAAGCTAACGGATCTCTAAGATGCTCAAGGACATCCAGCAATAGGATGAAATCAAAATCATTGCAGGGCAAAGTATCCTTGCACTCTATATCGCATGGTATAACCATTCGACAATACTCTTTTGCAATCTCTGCCGACTCTTTATTTATCTCAATTCCAATAACCTCACATCCGTTTTCGGTGAGCCTTCTAGATATCTGGCCTGTTGAACATCCAATCTCTAAAATTTTTTTGTTTTTCCCAACAAGATCCACCGCTTTGCGATGGATCCCGAAGGGATTCGGATTAAAGAAGTCATAATGAGGCATGTCTTGCTCATATCTTCGCCCTTGACATATAATTTGCGCATGAGCAAACTAATTATTTTTCACCCTCTCTTCTCTGTTTCCTTTTGGCCTCAATAATAATTGCTTTATCATATGGAGGTCTTCTCTGTCTAATATATTAGCAAAATATATAATAAGTAAGTACAGGATGGCGGATAATGCTATCAACAGAAGAAGTGGAATCATGTTTGATATCTCCAGAAATAGGTACATAATAGCGGTCGCCAGAACTATTTTAAAACAAGACTTAATAATATTTACGGGCAGCCTGTAGCCCTCTTTTGACACGAAATGCAGCAAGAAGAAGAAAGCAAAAAGCTCTGTAGAAACGGTCGCAATGCTGGCTCCGACATAACTATACTTGGGAATCAAGAATAGATTCAAAATAATATTTAATGTGGCTGCGAGCATGGTCTGTTTTGTAACAACCATTTGCCTGTTGATCGAATTTAGAAGATTGCCAAATGTTGTATTTAAGAAAATCAACACTTCAGACCATACCAATATCTGTAAGGCAATCGTGGAGGAAGTAAAGTCTCCACCATATACAAAAAGAATAATACGATTTGCGAGAACGGTAGTACCCACTCCGATTGGGATGGCCAGCGCCATTAAATATTTAAATGACCTCTCAAACATAAAACTTAAGTATTGGTTTGAAGTAACATACGACTTTGACATAATAGGGTATATTGAGTTCAAAAAAGTTAATGGAATGAAAGACAGTATTAAAACCATGCGATATGCTGCATTATACCATCCCATGACCTCGTTAGGATTTGATATTATTAAAGATATCATAATAGTGTCTATATAATAATATACTCTTACGAATACTGACGAAAGCCCGAAAGGTATTGCTTCTTTTATCAGATAGCTCCAAAAGGCCAAATCAACCTCATATTTTGGTGAGGGAATTCTTCTGGACGACACGAATAAATAATACAATGCTAGAACAATGCTGGAAATTAGATAAACATAAGCAAATTCCTCTACATTCCACTTCAGAGAGATTGCTGTTAGGGCAAAGATCAACATAAATATATTATATATAACACTTCCGATAGCTATATATTCCATTAATTCGCACGCTTGAATTATTGAAGTTATAACTCCTTGAAAAGAAGTTAATATTAACGATAATGTGATTATATAGACGACGCTCATAGTGGAATACGGATAATTAAAGACATAACCTATTGCAGCCGTAACCAAAAGGGTAATAATCGCCAAGATGATCTTAAGCAATATCGAATTTCCAAAATACTTTGCAGTCAATTGCTTATCCCGTGCAATATCTCTGATGATTACGGATCCGATTCCGATGTCCGCCAAAAAAATAGTAATAGAGGAAAAAGCAATAGCGAATGACAGTATTCCATAACTATCGGATCCCAGATATCGGGTCGTATACATTAAAAAAAAGAAACTTAATACGAATCCAATTATGTTCGAGCCCATCAAAAATAAGGTGTTCTTGGCGATCCTCTGTATGGTGTTCACTGCAAATCACTTAAATGCCGGCTCAAACCAGTCCCATCGCCTGCCGCAGCGTTCGTCCTTTTTGCCGTTGATGGTTTTCGGCACAACTGCCGCATCGTCCCAGGGCCGGCGGATCTCGTCCGGGCTGGAATAATCGTAGAGCCGGTTGACGAAGTAGACCAAAGTTGCCTGCTCGTCTCCCACCACCTTGAAGCCGTGCCAGTAATGCCCAGGCATGCGCACCATCTGGGGATTGTCCCCCGCGGATACGATCTCATCCAGTTCGCCGCTCTCATCGTCATAGGCGCATATCTTGAGAGCGCCCCTGACCACCAGAAAATGGTCCACCTGCCCTCGCTCGTGCCTATGCCAGGCCCGCACCATGCCGGGATAGCTCACGGACATATTGGCCTGCACGATCTCATCCTGCAACACATCAGACCAATCCTTTCTCATGATCTCGGTGAAGAATCCCCGCTCATCGGCAAATCTCCTGAGCGGCTTTACCACTATTCCCGGAAGCATTCATCCTACCTCTAAATCATTTAATCATTTCATCCTTGAGCCTCTGCAAAGCGGCTGGGAGGTCGAGAGGCTTGTGAAGGAGCGCCCTTGCCGCTTTGGAGCAGTCCAGAGATGAATCCTTCGGCCTTCTGGCATTCCATTTCATCTCCTCCATGCCAGAGGGCAGGATGAGGCTCTCGTCAAGGTGGAATGCGCGAGCCAGAGCGCAGGCGTAGTCGTATCTGGATATCCGCGCGGCTCCGGCCAGATGGTAGATGCCGGCCAGGCGGCGCTCAGCCGCCTCCAGAAGCATTTCTGCAAGATTGGTGTTAAGTGTCGGGGTTATGAACTGATCAGTAACCACGTGAATCTGCCCCCCCGCTTTCAGGCTATCTATGATCCAGAGGGCGAAGTTGACCTTGCCGCTGGCCGGCCGTGAGCCGTAGATGACGCAGGTCCTGGCAACATTGGAACAGAACTGCTCGCCTAAGAGCTTGCTGCATCCGTAGTAGCTCTGGGGTTGGGGCTGGTCCTCCTCCCGGTACATGCCCTTTTCTCCGTCAAATACGTAATCTGTGGAGACGTATAACAGATAGGAGTCTGCCCTTTCTGCTGCTCCGGCAATGGCCCTCGTGCCTTCCACATTCATGCGAAAAGCCAATTCCTTTTCTCTTTCGCACCTGTCCACATCGGTCAGGGCGGCGCTGTGAATGATGACATCCGGCTCCAGTCGCTTTATGGTGTCGGAGAGGCGAGGCACATCCAGCAGGTCCAATTGCACTGCTTTGCCAAAGGCGGGCCTGTTATGAGCATATCCGCAATAGACTTCATGAGACTTCGGGCAGTCTCCATCAGCCTGGGCCAGCTCGGCGATCCGGCTGCCTAAAAGCCCGCTTGCACCTGTTATCAATATCTTCATGGTCCCCTCCCGCAGTGCCTCAATTCACCAGTTCAGCTTCCAGGGGGTGGGTGCCAGCATTTTTTCATCGAGCAGTGGCCTCCACCAGTCCTCATTTTGCAGATACCAACTGACAGTCTTCTGAATCCCTTCTTCGAAGCTCTCTATCGGCCGCCAGCCCAGCTCATCTTTGATCCTGCTGCTGTCCAGGCTGTATCTGACATCATGCCCTGGCCGGTCTTCCACAAACTCTATCTGCCCCTCGTCCTTGCCCAGTATCTTTAAAATTGTCTCTATCACCTGCAGATTGGCCTTCTCCTCTGAGGCGGATATATTGTAGATCCGGCCTGAGCGACCCTTGATAAGAACCTGCTCTACTGCGCGACAGTGATCCCTGACATAGATCCAGTCCCTCACATTCCGGCCTGTGCCGTAAACGGGTATTTTGAGGCCCTTTCTGGAACGCAGGATGACCTTGGGAATCAGCTTCTCTGGAAATTGATAGGGCCCGTAATTGTTGGTACACCTGGTGATCATGGCGTACAGTCCATATGTCCGGGCATAAGCCTGCACGAAGACGTCGCCCGCTGCCTTGCTGGCTGAGTAGGGGGAGGACGGCTTGAGGGCGCTCTCTTCCGTAAATGATCCCTGTATTATATCGCCATAGACCTCGTCTGTGGAGATCTGCACAAAGCGGGCTTCAGGATTGTGACGTCTCAGTGCCTCCAAAATAGAAAAGACGCCCTGCACGTTGCTGTGCAGGAATGCGTCAGGCTGGGAGATGGATCGATCCACATGGGTCTCTGCCGCAAAATTAACGGCTGCATCCACCCCTTTGATCAGGCCTGCCATAAATTTCCCATCGGCGATATCCCCCTGGACAAAGGAGTACCTTTCATTGCCCTTGAAGCCTGCCAAATTGGCGGCATTGGAGCCGTAGCGCAGGGCATCTACGTTTATTATTTTGCAGTCCTCATGTTCATGCAGCATCATCCTGATGAAGTTGCTTGCTATGAACCCCAGGCCGCCGGTGACAAGGATCTTCATATCAATCACAGGGAGATCTCCGAATTATCGCCCACGATGAGCCTGCTGCCTTTGGGAAGGGCCAGACCCTCTCCAATCCTGACATTTCTGCCGATCAGGCTCTCAACGATCTTTCCCGCCTTGTTTATGGCACTGCCGTCCATGATTATGGTGTCCTCGATCTCGGTGCCGCTGATGGAGCAGCCCTCTCCTATAGATGTGTAGGGGCCGATATAGGTATCAGAGATGACGCAATTCCTCCCGATCACGCAGGGCCCTTTTATAACCGCCCTCTCAATCTTTGTGCCGCTCTCAACCACCACCCGGCCTATCAATTGGGTGGCTTCTATCTGGCCCTCATTTTTCGCTTCAATATCATCCAGTATCAGGCGGTTGGCATCCAGTATGTCCTCAGGTTTGCCTGTATCCTTCCACCATCCTTTGACAAAGGAGGCATCTACCTTGCGGCCCTGTTCGATGAGCCACTGAATGGCATCGGTGATCTCCAGCTCATTTCGCCAGGAGGGGCGGATAGCCTTACAGGCTTCGATTATTGCCGGCTTGAAGAAGTAGACGCCCACCAGGGCGTAGTTGGAGGGTGGGACCTTGGGCTTTTCCACCAGTCGCCGTATGCTGCCGTCGGCTTTGAGGTCGGCTACCCCGAAGCGTTGGGGATCCTCCACCTCGGTGAGCAGCACGGATGCATCACTGCCCAGCCTTCTGAAGCTCTCCTCATGCTGCACTATGCCGTCCCTCAGGATATTGTCTCCCAGATACATGACAAAATCGTCATCCAGGAAATCTTCGGCCACTAGTATGGTATGGGCCAGGCCTTTGGGATCGCCCTGGTAGATGAATTTGATTGGCACCGGCCAGGACCTGGACTCTACGGTATCTACGACCTGCTCTCTATTCGGGCCTAAAATTATACCGATCTCATCGGCACCTGCCTCGATCACGTCCTCGATGGCATAGAAGAGGACGGGCTTGTTGGCTATGGGTATGAGCTGTTTTTGCTGAGAGTAGGTTAGAGGTCGCAGTCTGGTCCCCGAGCCGCCGGAGAGTATGAGTGCCTTCACTGGTTACACCTCAATGCTGCATCATTTTAAAACAGATTGATCCGTCGCTCTGATATACCCTTCGATCTGGAGCCAATCCTGTCGATCAGGCCTCTACGGCCCCGGATAAATGACCTCTATGTTCTCCATATTGAGGATCAGCTTGCGGAGCTCTTCGCAGTTTATGGCGTGCTTGAACTCGCTGCACATCTTCACCCGCTCGGAGAGGTCCACCAGCTCATCGTCCTTGAGGTAGTAGCCCATCCTCTGGGTGATGTAGCGCAGGGCTTTGGCCCCGGTGTGCTTGCCGATGATGATGTGCCGGGCCGCCCCCACCAGCTCCGGGGAGTACAGCTCGTAGGTGCGCGGCTCCTCCAGCACGGCGGCCACGTGAATGCCCGACTCGTGGGCGAAGGCGTTGGTTCCCACCACCGCCTTGTTCCTGGCCACAGGAACGCCGGAGTAGGTCTCCACCAGCTTGGATAGGTCCTTGAGCTTGGACAGGTCGTACCTCTCCTGGCCGTAGTGCAGCCTCAGGGCGACCAGCAGTTCCTCTAAAGCCGTGTTTCCGCTCCTCTCGCCTATGCCGTTTACCGTAGTATGAAGCTGCCTGGCGCCGGCTTCTGCTCCGGCCAGGGTGTTGGCCAGGGCGAGTCCCAGGTCGTCATGGCAGTGCATGCAGATGGGGATATGCACCACTTTCTTCAACTCGCTGATCATGTAGTAGGTCGTGCGCGGATTCATGATGCCCACGGTGTCTGCCACGCTGATGTAGTCGGCGTGATACTGCTCTGCCTTTTTGTATAGCTTCTTTAGAATCTCAAAGTCGGTGCGCGTGGCGTCTTCTGCCGAGAAGCGCACGATCAGGCCGTGCTCCTTGGCGTACTCCACAGTCTGCAGGGCGCAGGAGATGGCCTCCGGGCAGCTCATGTGCAGCTTGTGCTTGAGGTGCAGGTCGGATGTCGCGATGAAGACGGAGATCATGTCCACGCCGCAGTCGATGGCGGCGTCCACGTCCTTTTTAACGGATCGGGAGAGGGCGGAGATCTTGGCGTCCAGGCCCAGGTTGCAGACCTCCCTCACGGCATTCTTCTCGGCAGCCGAGACCACGGGAAAGCCGGCCTCGATGACCTCCACTCCGATCTCGTCCAGCCGCATGGCTATGTCAAGCTTCTCGTCGGCGCGAAACACAACTCCCGGCATCTGCTCGCCGTCGCGAAGGGTCACGTCGCAGATCTCTATGTCCAGGTCGGGAATCTTGGCTGCCGCCAGGAATTGATTTTCGGAGTAGTCTTGCATAGCACTTCTCATTGTGAGGATTCATTACATAAATCGGTTTCGTAGGAAGAGCCTTGCCGGTTATGGGCAAGGCCCGCGGCAAAGCTCTCCAGTATCCAGCGGTTTCGCACTTCGGGATGGAAGATGATGCCGTAGATGGGGCGGACTGTATGCCGGAAGGCCTGGGCTGCTTCCGCCCGGCCGGCCAGGAGCATGAAGTCCTCCGGCAAGCTCGCCGCAAAATTGTGCAACATGTAGCCCTCTATGGCCCGAGGACCGCCCAGGAGGGGAGACGCTTGGATGATATCGATCTTCTCCAGGCCGATGGACGGATGGCTGACGATGGAGCCGCCAAAGGCAGCGCTGATGACCTGCATTCCCGCGCAGATTCCCAGGACCGGCCTGCAGAAATCCTTCAGCCAGGAGAAGGCGGAGAGGTTTTCGGCATAGCCATTGTCCATGAGAGCCGTGCCGCAGAGGATGACTCCCCCGCACTCTTGCAGGTCTTCGGGCCGCAGATCGCTGTAGTGGATCACGTGGCAGGCGTGCCCCGCCTTTTGCAGGATACTGCCAATGGGGCGGACTAACTCATACCGGGAGAGGTGAGCCTGCTGGCTGGCTAAGTCCAGCAGGAGGATATCGCCCTTTGCCTCTACAGCCGTCACTTTTCCACCAGCCTGGCCTCGCGGATGATGTACTGGCCGCTGTAGTTGGCATATCTCTGCTCGGCCCGCAGGACTTCGATCCTCTTTTTAAATAGGGGGCCGTCCAGGACGAATGTCTCCAGCTCGCCGCCTTCGCCGGAGGGATTTATCTTATATTTTTTCTGGAGCAATTCCAGAGCCGCTATCTTCTCCTCCGACAGCTCTGCCCCCAGCCAGGAGGAGTCGAAGGGATAGGCATAGACGCCTGAGATGATGGTATGGTATCCCTCCCGGCAGAGTCGGCGCAGGTGGTCGAGCTGGTCTGCCTGCCATAAGGGATTGAAGCACCAGAGGTGTAGCTCCCGGCAGATGCGTTGCACTCTGGCCGCCTGGTAGACGGACTCGATGGCTCCGCTGACTATGCCCTGGATGGCGTACTGGTCCCTGGCAGCAGCTATGGCCGCCTGAAGGTCGTCCAGCTCCTCCTCCTTTACGCCGCGGGTGGGCCAGGCCAGCCTGGTGATGCCCAGGGCCCGGGCCTGCAATGCCGTGCAGCGGATGTTGGGGGTGTGGAACATGTAGCTTTCCGGGCTTTCCGAGATGAGGGTAATCAGGCAGGAGACGGAATTGGCCTCCATGGCCAGGCGGCAGGCATAGACCGAGTCCTTGCCGCCGGAGAAGAGAACGCCCAGCCTCATGGGCTATCCTGCTTTACGTCCGGCTTCAGGTCCGGTTGAGGATTGGGTCCCTGGGCCGTTTCCAGGTCCAGCATTCTCCAGATCTTCGCCATATCCAGATGGGCCAAAACCGCCCCGGCCAGATCCGAAAAGGCGTCGCTGTCTCCTCTGCCTGCCCCTGCCTCCGCCGAGCCGGCGCCAACTCCGGCGGCTCTCTTCGCCACACCTTCTGCTTCCCTGGTCGGAGCAGCGCCGTCGACCTTCTCCTCCCGGCGGCGGCGCAGAAATCCCAGGAAGGCATTGCGGAAGTTGACATTTTCGAAGATGCCGTGCAGGTAGGTGCCTATCACCAGGCCGTCCTCCGAGACCGCCCCGTCGCCTTCGAAGGCGCTCTCGCCTGCGGCCTCGGTCATGCCCATGTGAATCTCGTAGCCTGCGACCTCCTGGCCCCGGATGGGCTCCAGGATCGGCCCGCTTCCTGTGACCTTCTTTCTCACCTGCACCGTCCTCTTTTCGTACAGGTCGAAGCGGGTGGTGGCATCCAGCAGCCCCAGGCCGGAAAAGGTCCCCACGACCTCCTCAATGCCGCAGTCGACGATCTGCTTTCCCAGCATCTGATAGCCGCCGCAGATGCCCAGGACGGGAGTGTTTCGCAAGGATCTGATCTGGTCGGCCATGCCCTTCTCCTCCATGTCCCGAAGGTCGGATATGGTGTTCTTGGTGCCGGGGATGATCACCGCATCAGGGCTGCCCAGGGATTCGGAGAGCCCCACATACCTGACGCGCGCCTGCCGCTCCAGGGGCTCGAAGTCGGTGAAGTTGCTGATGCGGGGCAGCCTGATTACCGCGATCTCCACCTGGCCGCTTGCCCGGCCCGAATCCGGGGCGTCGGAGCCCCCTCCTGGCTTGCGACCTTTGTCGCCCAGAGATACCGAGTCCTCGGAGGGTATATCCAGGTCGAGGTAGGGCAGGACTCCCAGGACAGGCACGCCGGTCAACTCCTCCAGCTTCTGCATTCCCGTGCCCAGGATGGCAGGGTCGCCCCGGAACTTGTTGATCACCAGGCCCTTCACAAGAGGGCGGATGTCGGGTGGCAGGAGGGCCACTGTGCCGAAGAGGCTTGCGAAGACGCCGCCCCTTTCGATGTCTCCCACCAGAATGATGGGAGCCTTGAGCAGTCGAGCCACGTAGATGTTGGCGATGTCTCTTTCGAAGAGGTTGATCTCGGCGGCTCCACCCGCACCCTCAACAACAATGAAGTCGTACTCCTTCTCTAGTTCAGAGACCGCCCGGTCCACGACCACTTTGAGACCATCGATCTCCCGGTAGTATTCCTCTGCCGAGCGGTCGGCCACCGGCCGGCCCAGCACTATGACCTGGGAGGTGCGGTCTCCTTTGGGCTTGAGCAGGATGGGATTCATGAACTCCGTCGGCTCTGCCCTGGCCGCCCAGGCCTGCACCGCCTGGGCGATGCCTATCTCCGAGCCGTTTTTGGTGACCCAGGAGTTGAGGCTCATGTTCTGGCTCTTGAAGGGTGCGACAGGGTAGCCGCGATCGGAGAGCAGGCGGCAGAGGGCGGCGACGAGGGTGCTCTTGCCGGAATGGGAGGTGGTGCCGAGGACCACGAGAAAGCGGGCCATGCGCGGAGGAAGCGCGTGCAAGCTTATTTGCTTTTTGGAAGGTGGGGTTTATGACAGTTCAGCTCAATGGATTTCGGGCTGTCCCGGTCCGTCATGAATAAAAATAGGGATGAGAAATCAGTGCTTCTAAATCTCGGCAAGAATTCTCTTTTTTTCCTGATCATAGTATGCTTGGGCCACTTTTCCTCCTTTCAGCAGGGCCATCAGCTTTTCCAGATATATCTTCCGGCTGATGCGACCGGCCATCTGGTCCTGCTTCAGCTTTGCAGGGTCGTCACCAGAAGGACTTGGTTGCGGCGCTGGCTGGGGAGAAGGATGCGCTGATTCTTTGCATCCGAAACCGGGTACTTTATGCGGGCTTTTTCTGACACGTGACCACTCCAAATAGATCTCAGGATCGATGAAGAACATCTCCTTGTATTCCTCAAGGGTATGAGGCTGCGCTCCACCCATCACAGGGTCGGTGTAACCATCTGGTGTCTTGCCTAACGGCTCTCTTGCTACCACTCCTTTGAGGGGGATGCAGGGCAGGAAATTGCCGGGATTGGGATCGTTCAATTTCTTTAATTTCTCTGGATCGGGATTGAAGGCAAATCCGCAATTCTTGCAGAAAAAAACTGTCCCCGAATCGCTTTCTCTGATGTCTTCACAATTATCTGTCTCACAATGAAAGCACCGTAAATTCTTCAAGACCATTTCCTTCACCTTTCATTCATTGGATATGTATATATTTTTTAAAAAATAAAAACATCTATCCTGTGATATTAAATTTGCCTCTCTCCAAATCATATTGCTCTGCACTGATGCGGCCGCTATCTCTCATCTCCGATAATTTCATATTGAAATCATTGATATCTATAACATTCATATCCAGCATATCTTCGAGATCTGAGATCGCAGCTAATGAGACACTTTGAATTTGGCTATCGTAATCCGATTGATCGATTACCTCCAATTTGAGCATCGCATTGAGTTTGGCGAGGTAGGCTGGCCATCCTATTGCTCCGCTGCTATATTTGCCCTCCATCTCATCAAATGCCTCTGATTTATATGCCAGATATTGACGCTCAGTGACCCCTGTCGCCTCTTTGGTGATTGCTATCGAGTGCAAATATTCTGCTTCGGTAATGCGATTGGAGGCAAGCAACTGCCCTAATTTGCCGAGATATTCGTCAGGCGAGATCAAACTGGAATTGACCATCTCGTTAAGCTCATTAAGTGTTGCTGATGCGGCCATATGCAGCAACAAGCTATAGTTTTCATAGCTCAATGTGATCATATTGCTTTCAAATGCAGAGGCCAGACTTGTAGCATATTGGTCTGCAGAGATATCTTGCTTCTCCAGCAATTCCTGCATTTTATTCAGATAATCGTCTTGAGTTGCCAGGCCGTCAATTAGCATGCTTTCCAGGTCAGCTACCCGGAGAGACGATTCGTTTTGTTGGGGCAGGTCTGTAACCTGCCTCACATTATCTACTTTAGCTGACTGGGACTCTACGTCGCTATTAGCTGGCAGAGTCAATGAATCTGTTAATCTCGAATTCATGCTGAAATCGCCAACGATGGTAGTCTCGGCTAAGTTCGATGCATGTCGGCCAAGGCTTGAATCGGCAACGACCTCAGATGCGCTTCCGTTTCCTTTTATGTTAAATGATGTGGATACCATATATATTGGTATGGGCAGAAGCGATGGCGGGGATACTGCTGGCTTGAAGGTAATGCTGCTGGAGGATGTCAAGTTCCCAGTGTCATTTCCCTCAAGACCATTGACGGAAATCACATGGCGTAATCCTGACGGGCTATTCATGCGGATCCTATAACGATTAGGGGCAAACGAAGGATTCAATACATTATATGTCGCATGACTATTATTCTGGATACTCGCGTTATTGACCGCAATAGAATAACGATAATTAGCAATATCATCGCTTTTGAGATCATATTCGGAGGCTAAACTTGATGCCCCCAATTGCGAGGAGAGGCTTCTGTGGTAGGTCTGCGCCCCATGTCCCTCCGCTAGGTCGGAGGATTGTGCTGTATTGGTCTGTGTAAGCATATATCCTCCACCATTCACTTTAATCTTCTCATCAAATTTTAATGCAGATGCACAAGAGAATATCAAAATTAA
>DAOPZB010000009.1:0-12473 GCA_035353195.1 Methanothrix sp.
TCCGGCCCGAGCAGCACATCCGCGCCGGGCAGCTTGTCAAAGGGCAGGAGGACCTCTTTCACCGAAACATAGGGCGTCTTGGGCTCCCTGGTGTAGCCCTGCTCGCGCAGGGACTTGCCGATCATGACGTTGGCCGCGATCTTGGCCAGGGGCAGTCCCACCGCCTTGGACACAAAGGGAATGGTGCGGCTGGACCGGGGATTGGCCTCCAGCACATAGACCGTCCCGTCCTTGTAAGCCATCTGCAAATTGACAATGCCCTTGACCCCCAGCCCCAGGGCGATCTTTCTCACATAGTCCCGCACGATCTCCATAACCACGCCGGGCAGGGTCTGGGGCGGAATCATGCAGGCGCTGTCGCCCGAATGGATTCCCGCCTCCTCGATGTGCTCCATGATGGCCCCGATGAGCACGTCCTTGCCGTCGCAGACCGCATCCACGTCGATCTCCACGGCATTCTGCAGGAAATCGTCGATGAGCACGGGATGCTCGTGAGACACCCGCACCGCCTCCCTCATGTAGACCTCCAGGCCCGCTTCATCGTAGACGATCTCCATGGCCCGCCCGCCCAGGACATAGCTGGGCCGCACCAGCACTGGATAGCCGATCCTGGCAGCCACGGCCTTGGCCTCGTCCGGCGAATAGGCGATTCCCGCCTTGGGCTGGGGGATGTTCAGCCTGTCCATGAGGGCATTGAACCTCTCCCTGTCCTCCGCCAGGTCGATGCTGTCCGGGCTGGTGCCCAATATCTTCGTAGGCAGTCCCCGCCGGGCGATCTCCCTCTCCAGGGGAATGGCCAGGTTGATGGCCGTCTGGCCGCCGAACTGCACCAAAACTCCATAAGGCCGCTCCTTCTCGAGGATGTTCATGACGTCCTCCAGGGTCACAGGCTCAAAGAAGAGCTTGTCGGAGGTATCGTAATCGGTGGAGACGGTCTCCGGATTGTTGTTGACTATGTGGGCTTCAATTCCCTGCTCCCGCAGGGCCATCACGGCATGAACTGTGCAGTAGTCAAACTCAATTCCCTGGCCGATCCTGATGGGCCCCGATCCCAAGATCAAGACCTTCTGCCTGTCCGACGGCACCAGCTCGCACTGTGTGTCATAGCTGGAGTAGTAGTAGGGCGTCTTGGCCTCAAACTCCGCGGCACAGGTGTCCACCATCTTGTAGGTGGGAATGATGCCCAGGGCAGTGCGCAGGTCACAGACCTCCTCACGGCTCCTGCCGATGAGTGCGGCTATCTGCTCATCGGTAAATCCGGTCCGTTTGGCCTTCCGGAGGGTCTCGCCATCGATAAATGAATCGTGGGATTTGGCAGCTTGCCCTGCCGCCTTCCCCGCCGCCACGATCTCCTTTTCCATGGCGATGATGTTTTCAATCCTGTAGAGGAAGTAGGGATGAATTCCCGTGACCCTTGAGATCTCATCGCTTGCCATGCCCCTCTTTAAGGCCTGGTAGATGGCAAAGAGCCGGTCGTCTGTGGGCTCGGCCAGCAGGGCTCTGACCTCCTCGTCCGTCCAGGTGCTGTACTTTCCGGCGTATCCCAGGTCCTTGTCGATGTCCAGCGACCGGATGGCCTTCATGAGCGACTCCTCGTAGCTCCGCCCGATGGCCATCACCTCTCCGGTGGACTTCATGGCCGTGGTCAGGGTCTTGTTGGCCTTCACGAACTTGTCGAATGGCCAGCGGGGAATCTTGGTAACCACATAATCCACCGTCGGCTCGAAGGAGGCAGGCGTCTCCTTGGTGACATCATTTCTGATCTCATCCAGAGTCATGCCGATGGCGATCTTGGCTGTGACCCGGGCGATGGGATAGCCGGTGGCCTTGGAGGCCAGGGCTGAGGAGCGGGAGACGCGGGGATTGACCTCGATCACCCGGTACTCTCCGTCCTTGACGGCAAACTGGATGTTGCAGCCGCCCTCGATGCCCAGCGTCCTGATGATGTTGATGGCCGCGCTCCTCAGCATCTGAATATCCTTATCGGAGAGGGTCTGAATGGGAGTGACCACAATGGACTCGCCGGTATGGATGCCCATGGGGTCCATGTTCTCCATGTTGCAGATAGTGATGCAGGTATTGTTGGAGTCCCTCATCACCTCGTATTCCAGCTCCGTCCATCCCCCCACGCTCTCCTCCAGGAGAACCTGGCTGATCCGAGACCTCTTCAGCCCCAGCTCGCATATTGATAGGAGTTCTTCGCGGGTCTTGGCAATGCCTCCACCTGACCCGCCCAGAGTGTAGGCTGGCCGGACCACCAGGGGCAGGCCCAGCTCCTCCACCACGGCCAGGGCTTGCTCCAGGGTGTTTACCGCCTTGCTCCTCGGCACCGGCTCGCCCACCCTCTGCATGGCCTTCTTGAAGAGGTCACGGTCCTCTGCCTCCCGAATGGACTTGACCGATGTGCCCAGCACCTCGACATTAAACTTTTCCAGGATGCCCATCTCCGCCAGCTCTGAAGTGATGTTCAATCCCGTCTGGCCGCCGATGCCGGCGATGATGCCGTCCGGCCTCTCTTTTTCAATGATCTTGGCCACGATCTCCGGGACGAGCGGCTCGATGTAGACCTTATCGGCTGTATCGGGATCGGTCATGATGGTCGCCGGATTGGAGTTGACCAGCACCACTTCGATCCCCTCCTCGCGCAGGGATTTGCAGGCCTGCGATCCGGAGAAGTCAAACTCCGCCGCCTGGCCGATCTGAATGGGCCCGGAGCCGATGAGCAGGACCTTATGAATATCGTTTCTCTTGGGCATCTTTACTGCCTCCCGGATGTTGCTTTTTCGCCGAAATTCTTGTTCATCATCCTCAGAACCGTCCCGAAGAAGGGATCTTCTGTGCAGAGTGGTCCGGGATTGGCTTCCGGGTGGTACTGCACCGCCAGGATATTGAGCTTCTCGCTCCTCACGCCCTCCACCGTCCCGTCATTGGCATTGAGCTGGGTGACCTCCAGGTCAGTTCCCTCCACAGATCCGGGGCGCACGGCGAAGTTGTGGTTTTGGGATGTGATGTAGACTATCTTCTTCTCCAGGTCTTTGACCGGCTGGTTGCCGCCGTGGTGGCCGAACTTGAGCTTGAATGTCTCCGCCCCCAGGGCCAGGGAGATGATCTGATGGCCCAGGCATATTCCGAAGACCGGGATCTCTCCGGCAAAATGCTTGACTGCGGATATGGCTTCGTGCGCCCTCTCCGGATCTCCCGGGCCGTTGGAGACGAAGAGGGCCTGAGGCTCTGTGGCCTGTATTTCAGGTATGGAGGCATGGGCGGGAAGGACGGTGATGTCGAAGCCCCGGCAGGAGAGGCTCTTTAAGATATTTCTCTTCATGCCCAGGTCGAGCATGGTCAGCCGCGGCCCCGATCCGGCCATGTGGTAGGCTGACTTGCAGGTGACGTCACCCAAAAGGTCGATGGTGGAGATGTCCGGCTGGGAGCGTGCCATGCCCACCACATCCAGCTCCTGCACATCCTTCTTCTCTCCGACCGCAATGGCAGCCCTCATCACTCCCTGATTTCTGACCTTAAGTGTGAGCATGCGGGTGTCCACTCCGCAAAGGCCCGGCCTGCCCTCATCTTTCAGGAACTGATCGAGCGTTTTTATCTGGCGGTGATGGGCCGGCCTCGGCCAGTACTCCCGGCTGACCATAGCTTTGGGCCACATCCTCTCCGATTGAAAATCCTCGCCGTTTATTCCGTAATTGCCCTGCA
This sequence comes from Methanothrix sp., assembly GCA_035353195.1. Taxonomy (GTDB): domain Archaea; phylum Halobacteriota; class Methanosarcinia; order Methanotrichales; family Methanotrichaceae; genus Methanothrix. Next base: position 3,706 of record DAOPZB010000009.1, read on the forward strand.
GAGGATATGTGAACATGAGCATCTGTCCGTGATAGGAGGGATCGGTCAATGCCTCCTCATATCCGGACATAACAGTGGTGAAGACCAGTTCGCCCGAGACCACGCCAGGCGCACCAAAACCGGTACCTTCCACCCTAGTACCGTCTTCCAGCCCTAAGACCCCAATCATAGTATCGGCAAGACAAGTAGCTAAGTCACCTAAATACATTTCGATGGCTAAGAATCACGGCTGAATCATCATCTTTTTTAAGCGGGAGCAATAAATGGAATTGATATGGAAATAAAAGTAGAGAGCACCAAAAGTCCCGATTTCAAGCAGGTCTATGCCATCGGCGCTATTGGCGGCCACAGCCCTTACGACTTTCGCATAGCCTTTTACAACGACTCACCCAGATCAAGTCAGGAAGGCGGCAAGAGCGTCACAGTCATGGAACGAAAGATCGAGACGGAGATCATCCTCTCGCCTCTGGCGGCCAAGGAGCTATACAACTGGCTGGGCGAGCATATCAGGGACTATGAGAAGGTCTTCGGAGAGGTCAAGAGGCCGGGACAGCCGGTCCAGTCGGCCCAGCAAGGCCCCGCCAATCCCGGAAAGGAAGGTCAGTCTGCCGCTGCGTCCGCGCCCATTCAGGGCTATATGTGAAGAGCTCGAACGGGTGAGGCAAACATGAACAGCAAGGAGAAGGTAATGCTCCATCGCGGCATGGACCGGGTGAGACAGAAGAAGTATGAAGAGGCAGTTGTCGTCTTCGATCAGTTGCTGGCGGAAAATCCCCAGATCTCCGATGCCTGGAACAACCGGGGTGTGGCGCTCTTCGCCCTGGGGAGGCTGGAGGAGGCTATGGACAGCTACGACCGCTGCCTGGCCCTCGATCCGGAGAGCATGGATGCCATGCGCAACAAGGCCTTCTTGCTGAGGAACAGCAGAAAGCTGGAGGAGGCGCTGTCTCTCTACGACAGGGTGCTGGAGAAGGGAGGCGACGGATACGATTTGGAAGCGGCTGCCGCCGTTCTCACCGGCCTGGGCAGGCTGGAGGAGGCTTTGAACTGCCTGATGCTGGCCAAGAATACCCTGCCGCTGGAGCGCCTGGAGGACGAAATCGGCATGGTAAAGGACTTGATGGAAAAGAGAAGAGGTGATGTTTCTTGAAGGGCTTCATCATGATAAATGTGGAACCTGGAACGGAGAAAGCAGTGCACGACGGCCTGGAGCGCATCAAGGGAATCCGTGAGGTCGTGCCCGTCTATGGGGAGAGGGACTTCATCGCCATAGCCGATGTGGAGAGCATATCTGATCTCAACCGGGCGGTCCTCAGCGTGAGGGAGATCAACGGGGTGACATACACTCAGACCATTCTGGGCATGGAGTTGAAGTTTTAGGCGGCAATGCCCTCCTCCCCCTCCGGATCCCTGAATAGTCCCCATTCTTCCCGCTTTGCCTCCGAGCTTTACCCCCTCTACCTGGCCGTATTCGTAGCCGTCCTGGGATTCTCACTGGTTGCCCCCATCTTCCCAGATTACGTCATGGACCTGGGCGCTTCCTATACCCTGCTGGGCATAATCGTATCCATCTACGGGGCGGTTCAGCTCATCACCCAGATTCCCGTGGGCCGGCTTTCAGATCGATCCGGCAGGAAGAGGATCATGCTGCTCGGCCTGGCCACATTCACCCTGCTCCCGCCGCTCTACATCTACGCCGATAATGCCTGGTTTCTTCTGGCCGTACGATCCCTGGGCGGCCTCGGTGCTTCAGCCGTCTGGCCCATTGCCATGGCCCTGATCGTCGACCAGGCGGACAGCAAAAGCCGGGGGGCGGCGATGGGCTGGTACAACGCCTCATTCTTTTCGGCTCTGGCCTTAGGCCCTCTCATCGGGGGCGCTCTCTATGACCGGCTGGGGCTGTATGCGCCCTTCTATCTCTGGGCAGCTCTCGGAGCAGCATCCCTTCTCATAGTGCACTGGCGAGTGGTCGAGCCGGAAAGAATCGTGGTGCAGGCAGGCATGAGTCCGCCGGAAAAGAAGGATGGCCTGATTTCGCCCGGCTACACCCTCACCTTCCTGGCCTGCTGCTCGGTGGTCCTCTGGGCGGGCGTGGTCGGAGGATTCAACTTCACCATGCTCCCCAGCTTTGCGTCTGATCTGGGATTTTCGGCTACGGACGTGGGCCTGATCTATCTGGTCTACGGGGGGAGCACGGCTATATTCAATATCTACTTCGGTCGCCGGGCGGACCGGGGTTCGAGGAGGCTGCTCATCTTCGCCGGCTGCCTGGCGGGGGCAGTGAGCTTTGCATTCCTGAACGCCGCCACGAGCCTGCTGCATGTGTCCCTGCTCTTCGCCGGCCTGGGAATGGGCCTGGGCATGGCGGGTCCCGCCGCGGCAGCTCTCATTGCCGATACCACCAGCGAAAAGCGCCGGGGAGAGATCTATGGGATATTCAACACCTCCCGCATGGCCGGAGTTGTGGCCGGGCCGCTTTTGGCCGGAGTGGCAGCGGACACACATGGCGTGGGCGGAGCAGTGATGGCTTTCGCCCTTTTGGCAGCGGCAATAACCCTGGCAACCCTCTTTGTGAGAGAATCTTGTTAATTAAAACCCTAAAAAATAAAGGATTTAAAGAGCGCCGGGAGCGCTCACTGCGCTCCAGGAGCCCTGCTGGCCGATCCGGAGAGAAGACTTACTCCCTGCGTACCTCATGTTGTCTTCCAGGTGGCCGCCGAAGGTTACGGGCAGCGGCGAGAGAGAGCTGGCACCTCTGCTTCCTATCTGCACTGTATTGGTGCTATTGGTGAGCTTTACCGGTATGGCATTGGAGTAGAAGCTCTGGCCCAGGAGGGGGAAGTAGGGTGCATCAAGGATCGCAAGGATCGATATGTCCGCAGTTTTGACGGAGGCTGACTGAGAGGGAGTGTTTATGGGGAAGAACAGTGGATCGTCATAAAGCCACATCGTCGCTGCACCGCATCCGGCCAGCATAACAAGCATAGCTACTGCAGTTATGTATTTCATCATATTTTCCCCCCATTCGCACGTTGCATTTAAACCTGTTGTTACAGAGCCCCCTGTGGCTACCCTTGTGGCTAGCTACCCTTATGGCTAACCCTGTGGCCATCCATATGGCTGCCTCTATGGCGTCCTCCAGAAGCCCCCTGAAAATACCCGCATGGATGAGCCGGAGCGGGCCCTCTCTATCACCTTTTCCATGTCTTTATGCTCCCCAACCCACCAGGTTTGGGCGTAAGTCGGTTTGTAGTAGTAATAGGGTCCCGAATATGCCGGTCCGGCGTAGGGCTGGACGGCGGGCCCGGAAGGCAGGGTGGCCGGATAGTACGAAAGGTACGGATTAAAGAGGCTCCCATAGGAGAATATCGGCCCCACACCCAGCCAGTCCCAGTAAGGTGCTGGTTTGCTCTCCTCCCCGGCGGCTATGGAGAGGGAGCAGAGCACTATCAATAGCAATGCTGCTGTAAATCTATTTATCAATTCCAATCCCCATCAATTAGAAGCGTCGTAATAATATAAAACTTCCGGCATGGCAATCAATGCCGATTCCATATAAAAAGGAGGCAGTGAGCTACATCTCGCTCACTGCTTCAATACCTCACCTCTTCTTCTCTGATATTTTCATCTCACCCGGCCTATGTTCACCACCGTCCTGGTTATGGTGAAGCTGCTTGTCAGGGTGAAGTCCTGGCCCAGGGCGCTGTCGTAGCCTGTGGCGGGATTATGCTTGCCGTCCCGGACATAGACATAGACCCTGTAGCTTCCGGCGTTGATAGGTGTATTGACCCACGTCCACTGGTTCTTGGTAGACCAGTCCTGCACCTTCAGCCAGACGTTTCCGGTGGACGGGCCCCTTAGCCAGAACTGGTAGCTAACCGGATCCTTGTTGGCGTCTGTGGCCGTGGCCGTCCATTTTATGGTTGTTCCTGCTCTCTGCGGGCTGGCCTTATCGGACTTCAGAGCCGTCAGGACCGGCGGCTGATTTTCTGTGAGCTGATACTGCGCTCCCAGGGCGCTGTCGTAGCTGTTTGCGGCAGAGTGCTTTCCATCCCGGACATAGACATAGACGCTGTAGGCTCCGCTGTCGCTTCCGGCGCTCGTCCAGGTCCATTGATTGCTGACAGACCAGTCCTGCACCACCTTCCAGGCATTGCCTGTGGAGGGGCCTTTCAGCCAGAAACGATAGCTTATGGGATCTTTATTGGCATCTGTGGCCGTTGCCGTCCATTTTATGAAGCTTCCCGCGCTCTGCGGGCTCTTCTTGTCCGGGGTCAATGCCTTGAGCGTGGGTGCCTGGTTGGGCGTTAGCTGATACGGAGCTCCCAGAGCGCTGTCGTAACCTGTGGCGGGATTATGCTTGCCGTCCCGGGCGTAGACGTACACCGTGTAAGCCCCGGCATCGTTTCCTGATGTAGCCATTGTCCACTGATTCTTGGTGGACCAGTCCTGCACCGCCTTCCAGGCGTTCTTGGTGGAAGGTCCCTTCAGCCAGAACTTGTAGTACACCGGCTCCCTGTCAGAATCGGAGGCCACTGCCGTCCATTTTATGGTCGCGCCTGCCGCCTGAGAGCTGGGCCTGTCCGGCATGAGGGAGACGAGAGCTGGAGGCTGATTAGCTCTGAGCACAGTAAACAGTGCTCCTGCATCGTCGTCCCATCCGGCAGCGGAGGAGTGCAGGCCGTCTCTGACCTGTACCTGGATCTCACTGGATCCTGCGTCTGCCGAAGAGGTCATCCACATCCAGTTCGGATCGGTTGACCAGTCGCGGACCAGCCTCCAGGCGTATCCCGTGGCCGGGCCCTTTATCCAGTAGCGATAGAATACGGCGTTACCCTCCGGGTCCATGGAGGTCGCTTTCCACCAGACGGTAGCGCCCACTGCCTGGGGGCTGCTCAAGCTGCTGGCCAGGCTGGTCACCACGGGCGGCTGGTTGAGGCTGACTATGGTGTATGCGGAGAGATCATAGTCGTCCGAACCCGACGGTCCGGCGTGCTTTCCGTCCCTCACAGCCACCAGGATCTCGCTGTAGCCTACATCCCATCCGTCGGTCCTCCAGGTCCAGCGGTTGTTCTTGCTCCAGCCGGTCTGGTCCACCCAAAATCCGCTGGTGGAAGGCCCGCGCAAAAAGAACCTGTACTGCAGAGGATCGCCCTCGGCATCCGATGCCAGTGCCGTCCACCTGATCCAGCTTCCGGAGTACTGCGGTGCCGGACGGTCCGAGAACAGGACATCGACCCTGGGCGGCTGGTTGGGGCTGCTCAATGTGAAGGACACTGCCTTCTTGGCGTCAAATCCGTCCGGTCCGGCGTGCTTTCCGTCCCTGATCCTGACCTCTACCTGATAGCTTCCCGAAGTAAAGACGCCTGTGCTCCAGGTCCAGACGCTGGAGGCCGTCCAGTCGGTTTGAGGCTGCAATACGCCTCCGGTGGACGGGCCTTTCACATAGAACTTGAAGAGCAGGGGGTCGGACTCGGGATCGGTCGCCCCGGCAGTCCAGACCACGGGGACTCCCGCCTTCTGGGGGCTGGGTTTGTCGGAGACCAGGGTGGGATTCTTGGGCGGCTGATTATTGTTGTAGTTGCCGAAGTCCTTTCCCCCGGCGCTTGAGGTCGAGCCGGTCAGGGTCACTGTGTGCTTGCCGCCGGGCGGAGCCTTCTGGGTCCAGCCGGGCTGCAAGGCCTCGCTGATCACATATGTGCCGGCAGACAGCCCCGTGAAGCTGTAGGAGCCGTCTGCCGCAGTCACTGCCGTCTGGACGACGGTGCCCGCCGGCTGCTCCAGGTTAATGGTCCAGCCGTTCAGGCCCGTCTCTCCAGCGTCTCTGTTGCCGTTGCCGTTGGCATCATTGTACTTGACGCCGGAGATCGACTGGGCCAGCACCCTGTTTCCGAAGTCGTTGTTCTTCGATTCGGTCGGCGGCGATTTGAAGGGGAAGGTTATGCTGTAGCTTCCGCTCGCCGGGGCGATCTGGGTCCAGCCGGTCCTGGATGTCTCGCTGATCTTGTATGTGCCTGGGATCAGCTTATCGAACTTGTAGGAGCCGTCTGCTGCCGTGGTTGTGGTGCGGGGCTGCAGAGGCTTGCCGAACCAGGTGGTTCCGGTCAGGACGATATCCCAGCCTCCCTCGCCTTCACCGGCATCCTTGGCTCCGTTTACATTCTTATCGTTGTACTTCATGCCGGAGATGGCATACATTCCGGCGATTCCGAAGTTGGCCTTGACCACAGTGTTGCCGCTGACAGTCACTATGACGCTTGAGGATGTGGTCAGGACCAGGCCGCTGGGGAGCGGGTCGTTGATGGTGTAGGTCCCCGGCAGGACGTTCTTGAAGCTGTATATTCCGTTGTCGTCGGTGGTGGTGTTGGCCACAACCTTGCCGTCCAGCAGCAGGCCCACATCGCCTCCGGGAATGCCCGGCTCATCTGCGTCCTGCGCTCCATTGCCGTTGATGTCGTAATATTTCTGGCCGGAAACCGTCAGGTCTCCCCTGATTGCAAAGTCCTTTCCGGTCACGTCGGCGTTGGAGAGGTCGATTGAATAGGAGCCCTCCGCCGGCAGGCTGACCGCCCATCCTTCCTGGGCGACGCCGCTTACGGTATACTTTCCTGGTGCTAGATTCTTGAAGGCGTATGAGCCGTCCGCAGCAGAGGAGGTGGCATTGACCACGCCTCCGTCTTTGGCGAGCTGAATGCTCCAGCCTGCCTGAGCGGATTCGCCTGCATCTTTAGCGCCGTTTCCGTTGCTGTCAAAGAATACGCTTCCGGAGATGGACCAGGAGCCGTGGTTGCCGAAGTCCTTGCCGGTTACATCGGCATCGGCGATGGCCACGCTGTGCGAGCCTTCCTGGGGCGCGGTTTTAGCCCAGCCGGACTGCTCGACCTCGGCTATGGTGTAGGTGCCGGGGGCCAGGCCGTCAAAGCGGTAGGACCCGTCCTGAGCGGTTGTAGCCTCCTTTTGGGCCGGGCCGGACAGTGTGATCTTCCAGCCCTCCAATCCCGGCTCGCCGTCGTTGGCTCCGTTTCCGTCCAGGTCGTTATACTTCATTCCTGATATGCTGAATGAGGACAGCTTATTGGCAAAGTCCTTGCCGGCAGCATCCTCGCCGGCCAGTTCAACTGAAATGGAGCCGCTCACTGGAGTCACGGCCTTCCAGCCGGAGGCCAGGTCTTCGCTCACTGTGTAGGAGCCGGCGTCCAGTTGCTCGAATCTGTAGGAGCCGTCATCACCGGTCAGGGCGGCGACCTCGCCACCTGCTCCGGCCAGCCGGACCGTCCAGCCGGCCAGGCCTTCGCCGCTATCGGGAAGGCTGTTGGCGTTCCTGTCCTCGTAAACAGTGCCTGAGATGTTCTTCTTGGGCACACTGATGGTGAAGTAGGCGGACAGTTCGCCGTCAAAGCCATCTTCGGCGGCGTGCTTGCCGTCTCTGACCTGCACTTTGAACTGGTTCTCGCCGCTATCGGCGGCTGTGCTGCTCCAGGTCCAGGTGGCTGTGCTGCTCCATTCGGAGACAGGCTGCCATTGCCCACCCGTTGTCGGTCCGCTCTTGAAGAAGCGGAATAGCAGGGGATCTGCCTCGGCGTCAGTGGCGCTTGCCGTCCAGGTTATGCTGCTTCCTGGCGGCATGGGGCTGGCGGCATCCGGCTCAAAGGAGTTCATGACCGGCGTCAGGTTGACTGCTGCCGGGGCCTCCTGAGTCTCATTGGCGGCCGGCTGCTCCTCTGCCTCTGCTGCTGCCTCCTGCTCGGTTATGTTTTCGGCTGCCTCCGGAGCGGTGATGGGCTTGGTGATGTTCTCCGCGGGCGGAATCAATGTATCCGGGCTTGGAGTCACAGCTTCAGCCGCTGCTGGCTCTACGGTCGCATTGGCGGTGGCGTTTTCTGTGGCATTCTGCACAGGAGTCAGGGGTGCCGTGGCGTTCTCAGCAGCAACGACAGGCTCGGCTCCCGGCATCGTCTCCGGAAGAGGTGTTTGTATCATAAACTCCCGGCTGATGTTGCCGGCCTCTCCCTGGGGGCCGTCGTGGCTGCCGTCCTTGACCTGGGCAGTGATAATGCTGGTTCCTGCAACCGAAGGAGTCCAGGACCAGGTGGCCTCTGCCTGCCAGTCTGCGACGGGCGTGCCGTTGACCAGGAAGCGGTAGGAGAGAGTGTCACCCTCTGCATCCTGGGCCTGAGCCGTCCAGCCGACCGATGCGCCCAGGAACTGGGGGCTTTCCATATCGGCAGTCAGGCCGGTCAGGGTGGGTGGCTCGTTGGGCTTTGCAGGCTCCTCAGCTTTGGCTTCAGGTGCGACTGCTTCTTCGGCAGCAGTTGTCACTGCAGCAGTTGCCTCTGCTACTGGTGCTGTGGTTGTCTCTTCCTCTGCCGGCTTCTGCTCCTCGGCGGCCGGCTGAGCCCTGGCAGCGATCTCGAAGGCTGCATCCAGGCTGCCGTCGCCTTCAGGATTGTGCTTTCCGTCTCTGACTTTGACGGATACGGTGTGCTGGCCGACCTGCTGCTCCGTGGTCGTCCATGCCCAGACTGAACTCTCAGACCAGTCCTGCATGATCTGTCCGTCCAGCAGGAACTGATAGGCCAGCGGATCGCTCTCAGCGTCTGCCGCGGCAGCCGTCCAGGCTATGGTCTCGCCTGCTATCTGCGGGCTTTGCTTGTCGGGCACAAGGCCCTGCAAGGCCGGAGGATCGTTGGGCGGCAGGGTGATCTCAAATCCGGCATCCAGGCTGCCGTCGCCTTCAGGATTGTGCTTTCCGTCTCTGACTTTGACGG
>DAOPZB010000009.1:12573-19028 GCA_035353195.1 Methanothrix sp.
CAGCGTCTGCCGCGGCAGCCGTCCAGGCTATGGTCTCGCCTGCTATCTGCGGGCTCTGCTTGTCGGGCACAAGGCCCTGCAAGGCCGGAGGATTGTTGGGCGGCAGGATGATCTCAAAGCCTGCCTGCTTGCTGTCGTCGCCCTCAGGATTGTGCTTTCCATCTCTGACCTTGACTGTTACGCCATGCTGGCCGACCTGCTGCTCCGTGGCCGTCCAGGCCCAGACGGGGCTGTTCGACCAGTCCTGCACCACCTGTCCGTCCAGCAGGAACTGCAATTGCAGCCCATCGGATTCCAGGTCCATGGTCTCTGCGGTCCAGGTTATGGTCGATCCGGTTTGCTGGGGGCTGTCCTTGTCGGCAGCAAAGTTGATTATTCTGGGAATCTGGTTAGGAGCATTTATGACAAACGACATGCTCCTGCTGTCGTCAAATCCATTCTGGTCGGCGTGCTTGCCGTCGATAATTTGAACCTCAACCTGGGATTCTCCTTCATTTGCCTGCCAGGACCACTGGCCATTGTTCTGCCAGTCGGTTACAGGCATGCCGTTTAAGAAGAATTTGTAGAGGATCGGGTCGCCTTCGGGGTCAGATGCCTGGGCCGTCCAGACAATGACGGCTCCTGCCTCCTGGGGAGAGGCCCTGTCCGGGGCAAAATTCTGAATTGCGGGCTTTTCATCAGGCTTATTTATTACAAAGGGCGACTCTTTGGATGAGTCTCCCTGCATGTTATGGGAGCCGTCTCTGACCAGGGCCGTTATGCTGTGCCGGCCGGCATCTGAGGCGCTGGTGTACCAGGTCCAGTAGCTCTCCGACTGCCAGTTGATTGCCGGCTGGCCGTCCAGCAGGAACTGGTATTGAAGGATGTCGCCCTCCGGATCGATGGCCTCCGCCGTCCAGGTCATGGCGGCGCCTGCTTCCTGGGGGCTGGCGGGGGTCGCCGTAAGGCCGGTCATGGTGGGGGGCTGATTGGCCGGCTGCTGCACCTGCTCGACCTGCTGCAATTGCTGCTGTTCCTGCACAGGCGGCTCATAGGTCTGCTCATATCCGCCGGCCTGGCCTGCCTGCTCGAAGGGTGAAATGGGCGGCACGGCAACAGTCTCAGCAGTCTGAGGCTGGCTCTCCGCCACAGGCGGAGCCTGAACCGGGGCGCTCAGCCGGAAGTCGACTATCTTCTCGCCGGGGGTCTTCTCGACTGTGGCGTGGTAATCGTCTTTGACCCAGACGCCCACCTTGTAGTCTCCGGCATCAGTTGAAGATGTCACCCAGCTCCAGGTGTTTTCCGTTAACCAGCCTGTGGCTGGCTTCCACTCAAATCCCGTGGACGGGCCATTCAGCCGGAACATGAAGTACATCGAATCGCTCTCCGGGTCCTCGGCCTTGGCCGTCCATTTTATGGTGGAGCCGGCGTCCTGCGGACTGGTCTTATCGCTCTCCAGGGCCTTTATCGTCGGCGGCATGTTCGAGGCCTCTTCCGCCTGGCCCAACTGAGAGGCGTCCTGACCGAATCCCTGGTCGAATCCCTGATTGTTGAATTCGCCCATCGGTCCCTCCTGGTAGGGCTGTGATGCTGCTGTTACTGCCAGGAAAGCTCCTGCCATAAGCAGAATTGCAATAACGTGAATAATATCTCTGTACTTATGAGTATTCTTGAAACCTAAATGCATGTCCTCACTCTCCATTTGCATTCCGTTTTCCCCACACAATGCAATTATGTATGATCTTAATCAGGCCCATTTGTTGCCCGGCCAATTTATGAACCTATTTTTCACATTGAAGGCATTGGGCTTCATATGAGCTTCTTATGAGCCGATCTCCTCAGGCAAAGGGATGCTTGGCACTCTCCCTGGCAGCCAGAATCTCTGCGACGGTCGGCTTTTTGGCCACAGCTCTTTGTATGGCCAGCCTGGTTGCCTGATAATTGTATTCGTAAATCTTCTTCTTGTCCTTCGCGTCCCATTCAAGGAACACGGATACGATTATCAGGAGGTCGTCAGCCAGTTGTTCGGGCAGGGTGCCCTCGGCCACGCAGTCCATCACTGCCTTCGCCACTGCCGCCTGGGCCGGGCCGAACATGAGGATCGCCTGGCCTGCGCCTTTGATGGTAACCTTGTTTACCAGGAGTGTGGAGGGCCTGGCGGGGAGGTTGGGGGCCAGGACCGCTAGCAAGGGGGTGTGCCCCACCGCAGGCGACGCCAGGGCATTGACGAATGCCTGCTCCACAGAGCTTGCGCGCGGCCCTATCACCAGATCGATATGGGCGATCTCTGGGCCTTCTCCAACCAGTGCCTCTCCAATCAGTACGCTATCGAAAGGTTTCATCATGGACTAGACCTTAGTTCTTTTTTCATATAAATCTGTGCGCTATGTCCGCCAAAAAATATATCATCATAACCGCCTCTCCGAAAAGAGCAATGCGAATACTTGTGGTCAACAACTACGGCCAGTTCAATCATCTCATCCGCCGCGCCATTCGGGAGAAGGTGGAGACGGACCTGATCTCCAACCAGACGCCTCCGGAGAAGATCGATGCGGACGGCCTGATACTGGGCGGCGGGCCGGCCCTGGATCGCGCCGGGCGATGCAGCGACTACCTGCGGGACCTGGAGATTCCGGTGCTGGGAATATGCCTGGGGATGCAATTGATGGGCACGACCTTCGGGGGAAAGGTTGTGCCGGGCAGCCTGGGGGGATACGCGGAGGTCGATGTCGAGGTGATAGAGCCGGATGATATCCTCAGGGGGCTGCCTTCAAAGTTCAAGACCTGGGCCTCGCACATGGACCAGGTGGTGGAGCTACCCCAGGGCTTTGAGGTGCTGGCCCGCTCGAAAATTTGCGATATCGAGGCCATGCGCCACACCAGCCGACCGCTGTATGGAGTGCAGTGGCATCCGGAGGTTGTGCATACCGATTATGGGGGAGAGTTGCTGGACAACTTCATAGCAGTGTGCAGGCGGTGAAGTCGCCCTCAGGCCACTCTGTGCCTCTGTGTCTCTGTGGTTTTGTTCAGCAACAGTAGGCTTGGTTATCGCTCACTGACAGACTAAACCACAGAGGCACAGAGACACAGAGGCATTTAGCGATAATTATAAAATGAACGATCAAAAAGACCGGATTGGTGAACTTGAGCAGTCCCTTGTCAGGGCCGGCAGGATCTCGGCGGCAACGCTTGCCTCCCGCATTCAGGAGATCGGCTTTTGCTGCCTGGGCTGCGGGGAGTGCTGCCGGGGAGAGGACAATAGCGTGGTAGTCTTTCCCCGGGAGGTCAGGCGCATCATGGAAGCCACGGGCCTGGCATGGTTGGAGGTCGCAGGGCCGCCGGATGAGGGGGAGTGGGACGGCGAAGGATGCTATCACACTCTGGAGTGGCGGCTGAGCAAAGACGGCCTGTCCTGCCGCTTCCTGGAGGGCGGGCGCTGTCGGATCTACCAGGACCGGCCACTTCTGTGCCGCACCTATCCCTTCTACCTGGATGATGGTATCTTGCGTGTCTCCGAATGCCGTGGCCTGGGGGGCAGAATCGACCGCGAAGAGGCGGAGAGGCTGGCGGCGGAACTGCTTCGCCGATATACGACCGAGATCGAAGAGGCCATATCCCTGCTAAAGATGTACAGGGATTTTGCCAGGGGGCCGGCGGCGGAGGGCGGGGCGACGATTGTGCACGACAGCGAGGGCGAGCACAGGATTGAATCAGTTGATGCGTGCAGCCGGCAATCCGGCGCATTATCAGACGAAGACGCAATTGGTGATAGCCTGGTGCACAGTCTGCCCTCCTGGCTGGACGAAATTCCCATCCAGTATCGACCTGATGTATCTCCGCTCCTTTACATGAACGACGATGATTTGCAGCGGGAGATGAACCGCACTTTTCCGTCCGAGTCATGGATGGAATACGAGTCGTTGCTGGAGCGAAAGAAAAGCGGAGAATTGACGAGTTCGGAGAAGGTGCGCCTCGACATGCTGCGAAGAGAAGCGGATGTGCTTACATTTCGCAGAGGCTATGCAACGGTCCTCCTCAAGAGACGGGGCTGTCGTTTGCCCTCTCTTAAGGAATTGGAGCGCTCCAATTGACTATTTCTCAGTCAGGGATAATCGTTCCGTCATTTTATCTTTAGAAAGTCATCCAGCGTCGTCTCCCTTCGCCCCTGCACCAGCCGCAGCCCGGCGCTCTCCTGGTCCCGCCGGGGCATGTACCTCTTGAAGGCCTCGACGTTCTTTCTCTCCCGGCAGTACTGGCTGTCGTAGTAGACCTGCCACAGCTCCTCCACATTGCTCTCCTGCTCTCCCACTTCGCCGCAGTCCGGCAGAACCTTCTTCAGCCGCTGCACAGTCTCCGTGAGCCCCGGCCCCCGGTCCCGATAGACCCCTCCCCGCCGGCACAGGGCGACCCAGCTCTCGCTGCCGCTGCCCAGCACCACAATCGTCCCCTCATTTCGGCGGGCGAAGTGGTCGCAGATGTGCTCCTCTATCCTGTGCCTGGGCTGCAGAAAGCCATAGAGCACGTGCTCACCCAGGGGAGACAGCCGGACGAAGGCCTTCATGCGGTGCACCTCTCCCATGACCTCAAAGACCATCTTACTGATGCGGGCCTGTTTGGGCTGAAAAGCCAGCTCAATCTCCCTCGCCGGATAGTCCCGCGCCAGGGACAGTAGCCTCTCATTGGCCTGCCGGTGCAGGGAGAGGTAGTAGAGGAAGTTTTCCGGAACCCTCAATCCGACCACATCTCCAGGGTGGTGTCCCTCCATCCGTTGATCTTCAGGAAGGGAGTGGCCCTCCTGATGCGGACGCCCAGGGCCGCCAGCTCCGCCCGGCTGGCGATGGGCCGGGTCTTTCTCAGAGCTACGATCCGCTGCGCGCTTTTGGGGCCGATGCCGGGGATTCTCAGCAGCTCTGTGTAGGCGGCGGTGTTGGGGTCCACCGGCCCCTCCAGGAGCTGCCGGGCGATGGAGGCTTTGGGGTCGGAGTTGGGCAGAAAGCCGGCCTCGTCAAACGCTCGTCCTATCTCCTCCGGGCGGAAGCGATAGACCCGATAGAGCCAGTCCATCTGGTACAGCCTCCTCTCCCTCCAGAGCGGCTGGGGGATGCTCCCCTCCAGAACTGTGCCGGCCTGCGGGGAGAAGGCGCTGTAGTAGGCCCGGCGAAGGCCGATCTCCCGATACTCGTAGACGATCCTCTCCAGGATCTCCCGATCGCTCTCCCCGGCGGCCCCCACCACAAGCTGGGTGGTCTGGCCTGCGGGCAAGAGCCGCCCCATTCCCGGCAAAGCCGAATCCTCCCTGCTCTGGGCGGCAAAGTCGCGGATGTACCTCTGCCTCTGCACAATGTCTCTCTCGTAGTCCTTGGTGGCGCAGATCTCGCTCATGTGCGAGGCCGACGCGGCTTCCAGGTTGATGCTCACCCGGTCGGCGAGCATCATAGCCTCCCGGATGTGCTGCTCCGAGGCCCCCGGCAGGATCTTGAGGTGGATGTATCCTGCAAAGGCCCAACGCTCCCGCAGCAGCCGCGCCGCCTCAATCATATTCTCCATGATGCTCTCCTCGTCCCGGCCCGATCCGGAGCTGAGAAAGAGCCCCTCGATGTAGTTGCCCCGATAGAGGGAGGTGGTGATCCTGGCCAGCTCCTCCGGGGTGTAGGAGAAGGCCTTGGCCTTGCGGCTGCATCCGCTGGCATTGGTGCAGTAGGAGCAACTGTGGGTGCAGTGGTTGGTGTAGAGGGTCTTGAAGAGGGAGACGCACCTGCCGTCCTGGGTGAAGGCATGGCAGATGCCGGGCAGGGGCCGCTCCCGCGGCGAGAAGGTGGAGGCGCAGACGTCATGCCTGGTCCCCTCGCCCAAACGGCGGAGCTTCTCCGGATCTATGGCTGAGGCTAGGAGAGGGCCGGTGGAGTCAAAGCGGCAGTCGTCCGCCAGGTGGGCGATCTTCTCAAGGCTCACCATCGGGATGAATATTGCATGCTCTTCGGTTATAACCTGTATGCCTGCGGGGCGAAAGTGTTTGGTGAAGGTAGGCGACGTGTATCACTACAGAGAAACGATAACGACTTTGAGTCTGCCAGTGCATGAAAATGAGGGGCTCTTCGCTATTTCTTGTGGTTAAACTGAGTTACTCTGTCTTTCAGGTTTTATTCTCATCTCTGTGCCTCTGTGCCTCTGTGGTTTTGTTCAGTAGCAGTGATCCTTTGTGCATACTTTGTGATCTTTGTGGTGAAGGCGTTTTGCCCCAGGTCCAGCCCAATTGTCTACGGACGTTCACCACAAAGAGCACAAAGCGCACAAAGAACTCACAAAGGTTGCTTTTTTGTGCCACACAAAGTACAAAGAGAAAAGACACGCAAGAGACGAGCTAACAACTGAATGGATAAAATAGGCTCTTCGCTATTTTCTTTGGATTATGGACACGTTCGTCTCTGTGAGTCCTCTGTGCGCTCTGTGTCTCTGTGGTGGCAGTCCGTGGGCAT
>DAOPZB010000010.1:0-17854 GCA_035353195.1 Methanothrix sp.
ATCGGCTTCTGTTGTCCTGCCTAACTTTTTAAGAGCTTCGCTTTTGAAGTTCCAGGCATTTGCGTCCTTAGGATCCAGTTCGAGGGCCCTGCTTAAAGCCTGAACGGCTTCGTCATACTCGCCAAGCACATAGAGCGCGGTGCCTTTGATGACCCAGGGTTTTGCATCATTTGGATTTAGCCTAATAGATTCGTCGGCAGCCTTGATGGCTTCTTCATTTTTGCCTTGAAAAACGATAGCAACACTTTTGAGGCACCAAAGTTCTGAATTGTTAGGATTGAGTTCGATGGCTTTATCATAAGTATCTATGGACTCATTTAATTTTCCCAGATTCAAGAGAGCATTGCCTTTGAGCATCCATGCCCTTGAATTGTTGGGATCGACCTCAATAGCCTTATCGGAAGCCTCAATGGCATCACCATAATTGCCCTGGCTATAGAGCAAACTACCTCTAATTAGCCAGGCTTCTGCATTATTAGGATCTAGACTGATGGCCTCATCCCAAGCCTTGACAGCCTCATCGAATTTGCCTTGAGCATACAGAGCACTACTTTTAAGGCTCCGGGATTCTGCATCGTCAGGATTCAGCTTTATAGCCTCGTCGACAGCTACGATGGCATCATCATATTTGCCCTGGAAATAGAGAGCAGTACCCTTGAGGCCCCATGCATTTGCATCATTAGGATCCAGCCTGATCGACTCGTTCAGGGCCAGGATGGCTTCATCGTACTTTCCCTGATAAAGGAGAGCAGCACCTTTGAAGCCCCAGGCAACTGCAGCGTTGGGATTCAGTCGGATCGTTTCGTCAAGAGCTATGATGGCCTCATCATATTTGCCCAGATGATAGAGAGCAGTACCTCTGTTGCACCAGGCATCGGCATCCATGGGATCAAGCTTAATGGTTTCGTCATAGGCTTTGATGGCCTCCTCGTAGTTGCCCTGACGATAGATTGCATTGCCTTGGTCTTCTGCGGTCTGCTGACATCCAGAAGTTGCCAACATAAACAGAAGAATAAAAACAGCGTAGGCAAATCTCATAATACTTAAGATGCGCTTAAATAAGATATGTTTATTGGGATGTCGGTATGAATTTCATCTTATAACATTTTATGACATCGATATCAATGGACGGGGCGATTAGAGGCATTTATTAAGACTGATTTAGGATTTATATAAGCGGAACACATTCGACATACGAATAAGCATTTTTATGTCTAAAAGGGAGAACTTCCAACCTTAGCAGTCACAAATACCCGCACTTCCTCTCGACTTCTGCTCGCTCTCCTTGAATCCGATCGCTGATATCGCCGCCTGCCCCGTCTTGCAGTTCAGATCGTACGTAGCCTTTGCGGCCAACTCCAGCGTATAGCCGTGAAACAATCCCCTTCATAGAAATCCCGGGCCACTGCCCATCTTCGCGGTCGCCTCCTGTCCGCCTTGGTGCCCGCCCGCGTGGTCGCGAAGGCAGCCAGCGCCCCCGCCCCGGCATCCTCCACTCCGTCGCACACTCCACCCGCCACCGCCTGGACACTGCCTTCCGCCCCCTCCGGCAAGCTCTGCATCTGGTTCATTTCAAATGATCTGCCAGTAGATGAGCGGCGCGAGAGCGATAAGTGCCAGCCCCGTGAAGAGCCTCATGCCCACCCGGTGGTCCTTTCTGAAGGAGTCCACCTGCTCCGGGCTCATGCCGAGAGCTATGGCCCCGCCCAAAACCAGGATGGGCAGGATCACCCCCAGGTTGAAGAATAATAGGTACGTCGCCCCCTCCAGATAGCTTTTGGCGGAGAGAAGGTCGAGTATCGCCAGATAAATGGCTCCCACGCATGGTGCCTTGACCAGGGAGAAGAGCGCCCCGATGAGGAAGTAAGAGCTGTATCGGCCCCGATCCAATCCGGCCTGAAAATACTTGAGGGCCCAGTCGGTGCGGAAGAGAGAAGGCCTGCCCCGGTGCAGGCGCACCGCATCCCAGACCTGAGATAGGCCGGCGATGACCAGAAAGCCGGTCAGGATGTAGCGGAATGAGGCGGCCACCGCCTCCGTCTGGAGCGCCCGCTGCATGCCCAGGCCGAAGAGAAAGTACATGGCAAATATGCCCAACGAGAAGAATACCACCATCGTGAGCAGCTCGCGCCTTCTTCCGGAGGAGGAGAGCACTGATGCCGCCAGGAACACCAGTATTCCCAGGAGGCAGGGATTGAAGCCCGCCACCAGCCCCGCCCCCAGAACAGCGGAGACGGCATAAAGCGAGAACTCCTCTAAATTCAGGTCTTTGACGCCTGCCTTTTCAGAAGCCTGGTCGTCTGCCTGATCTCCCTCCGGCTCGCTCCCCTGCTCGCCTGCCAGGAGGACCGGCCCCCTTTTGCCGGGCAGGGTGACGGCCGCAGCCTGGGGCGGGCTGTAATTGGCGAGCGCTCCTCTAACCAGGGCTTCCATCCTGTCCAGGTCCCCATCATAATCGCGATAGTTGACCACCTGTTCGCCGATGATCACCGCCGGCACATCCCCGGCATGGTACTCCTTGATGATGCGGTGGCCTTCATCAGTATAATAGTAGTAGGCGGAGATGTTTATGGGCACATCCTGGCCGACCTTATCCAGGGTCCTCTTCGCAGCCGCGCATTTTGTGCACCCCGGAGACTCGATGAATATTATCTCGACGGGGACTATTTCCGCGGGAAC
The DNA here is from genome assembly GCA_035353195.1 of Methanothrix sp. GTDB lineage: Archaea > Halobacteriota > Methanosarcinia > Methanotrichales > Methanotrichaceae > Methanothrix. Next base: position 2,680 of record DAOPZB010000010.1, read on the forward strand.
TTTTCCGGAGGAGGAAGAATAGCTGTCGTCTACCGATGTGCCTTCACCCATTTCCCCATCCTCCAGGCTCTCGGAGGCAGGGGAGGCGGAGGAGGCCGGGGCCATTCCCGACAGAAAAATGAGCGATATGAGCGATATGATCGATATTGCCGCCAGAAGTACGAGGGCCGGGATGGTGCGCATCGGCTCGCCTATTGGTTAGAAGGCATATAAAAGGCTCGTAGGTCGCAGTTTGCTCCGGCAAAGATCACATCGCCCGCGCAGCCACTGGAAGCGCCGCGGGGCTTTGTGACCTTTCCCGCCGAGCAATTTGCTGTTTACTCTTTACTCGTTTGTCACATATTCCAGGACCGGCGTACTGCCGGATGACTCGCTGGAGGCAAATGCCACAGAAGCGCCATCTTCCGCCACCAGCACTATGGAATAGGGGCAGCCTTCCGTGCAGGTCTCAATTGCCTTTTTGACGATATCGGTCACATCCCAGGTGTAGCTTCCCGCCTCTTCGATTTCCACTGCGGGGGAGGATACAGTCTCGTCATACTCCTTTCTGTCATACCAGGTGGTGGTGTCCAGCGTCTCTCCATGCAGGAAGTAAGCCGTGACCTTGCCGGCCTCCTCCACCTCGGCCGCATCAAGGGTTAAGGTGGCGGAGGTGATCTGCTCCGGCTGGAATATGGACTGAGAGCCGAAGAGATTGATGATGCTCAGATATGCAATCTTCGAAGGCGTCCCATCCACGGAAGCCGCCCAGAGCAATTCGCTGTCCGCATAGGTCTGATTGGCGCTCTCTTCATCCACATACGTATCAACATCCATTTTCGCAGTAAAGCTTCCTGCCGCGGCACTGCCCGCCAGCAGCACAAGCATCCCCACTAGCGCATACAAATACTTCAAATTAGCTTCCTCCACAACAAATATGATCGTTATTACAAATAAAAAGGCTTACGTTCATATGTATCTTATGTATGCAGCCTCCTTCTCATATGATCGATAAGCCTATCTTCCGCTATAGCCCTGGGGAAATCTGCTGCGTTAGGTTTATTAACCTCACGACAGCTTCTGATGAAGGTGGGTCGCTTGAAAACTGAAGCATTTTGCCTCCTCTGCCTCTTCTGCATAGCTCTGTTGACCATCCTGCCGGTTGAGGGTAGAGAGATATCCGTCAGCTCGAATCCGCAGGCGGCGATAGATGCCGCCTCGCCCGGAGATACCCTGATCGTAGGGCCGGGAAATTACGAAAAGATCACCATATCCAAAAGCCTCAATCTGATAGGCCGGGACGCCACAATTCGGGCAGGCAGCCGGGATGCCTGCATCAGCGTCGAGGCAGACGGAGTTAACATCAGCGGCTTTCTGGTAAGGGACGGCTTTTATGGAATCAAGCTCAACTATGCAAAAGGCTGCACCATAGCCAACAACACCGTCCTCTACTGCACCCAGCCCGGCATCGCCCTGCTCTTCTCCGACGGCAATACCATCACCGGCAACAACGCCAGCTTCAACGGCATAGTGGGCGAGGGCTGGTATGGAATATATCTGTCCAACTCCAACGACAACCTCATCGCCGGCAACTCCGCCTACGGCAACGGAGCTTACGGCATCAATCTGTTCCCCTCCTGTAGCAACAACACCATCATAGACAATGTCCTCCAGGGAAATATGTACGGGCTGTACATGTTCAACGGCTGCTCGTCCAATCTGATCAGGAATAACGATATGTCCAGAAACACCAACTCCGGCCTGGACCTGCGCATCAACTGCACCAATAACCGCATTCTCAACAATACCATAGAGAATAACCGGGTGGCAGGCATCACATTGATGGAAGGCTCCCACAGAAACACCATCAGCGGAAACCTGATCCAGGATAACGGACGCTACGGACTGCAGATTCAGAGCGGATCGGACACCTGCAGCATCAACTACAACAACATCTCCGGCAGCCAGACGGGGATATTCCTGGAGTCGAATGGAAATCGGGTCTATGGGAATCGCATAACCGACAACGCCGTCTCGGCAGACGACCGGGGAGACAATACCTGGAATGGGCCATACCCCCAGGGCGGAAACATCTGGAGCGACTATTCGGGAAGCGATGACATGCAGGGGGCAGGACAGGATGCCCCGGGAAAGGACGGCATTGGGGACACGCCCTATCGGATATCCGATAAAGCCGTCGACCGCTATCCCATCATGGGCGGACAGGTAAAGTCCATCTCCGTCCTGGACAGCCAGCTCTCACCCACAAAAGCCAGAGTAGCAGACGGCATTGCAGTAAAGGCAAAGCTGAAATCCAGGTACGACCTTCAGCAGGTGACCGTTCGGGCCTTTAAGAGCGGCGTGCAAGCTCCGGGATACTGCCGGCTGGTTTTATCCGGCCAGTATTATCAGGGCACATTCTCAACAGCCCTTCTAGATCCCGGAAAGTATGATCTCGTTCTCAGCGCAACCGATGCGCGAGGAGCAGAAATCGAGGAGAGCCTCGGCAGGATCGAGGTCTCGGCCAGGTGAGACATGAACTCCCTGGAAAGCTCCGCAAATCCTGATCGTTTATGCCTTTTAAGGCGGATAGTGATTCACTTATTAAACGGATTAAAAAGGGGAGACCAATGACGGCAATCAGATCGCATATAAGATCATATTCAAGATCATATTTTGCATCATTCCTGGCGGCGGCGGGCGTTTTAGCCCTCCTCGCGATATTGATGCTCGTAAATTCCGCATACGGGGGAGAGGCCTATTGCGATGCCTGCAAGGGCGAAGGCTGGGACCCCATGGCAAAGCTCGATGAGATCGGCAATACCAATGCGGGAAGTAGCGAGGTCATGCCCGGCCTGTCCACGGCTCAGAAGAACCGGGTAGGCATCTGGAAGCAGCCCCTCTCCGGCTTCAATAGTACCGAGGCAGCAGAGGAGAGCGGCTCATCAGCAGAGAGCAGCACCAAGTCAGAGGGCTCCGAGCAGCAGGCCGATTCCGCTTCCGCCGGGAACGCCTCCGGCCAAAAGGACAGGCAAATAGCGCCGGCAAAATCCTCCCCGGAGAAAGAGACCATTGTGCGCAGCTCTGCCGCAATGGCCATGCTCGCCCCAATTGACGAGGTCTCCGGAAATGAAATTCTGCTTGACATCAGCGAGAACGCCACCTCCCACATCCAGGGATCTATTGCCATCCCCTATACCGAATTTATGAACGGCAGCGCTGTAAGGTCGATGGAGGAGCTGGAGGAGATACTGGGTGGGGCGGGAATCTCTCCCGAAGATGATGTCATAATCTACGGCGAATGCATGCCCTGCGGCGGCGGCCCGGCTCCGGCCACCTTCGTCTACTGGCTCATGAAGTCCTTAGGCCAGGAGAATGTCAGGGTGATGGACGGAATGGTGGAAGACTGGCAGGCAGCCGGAAAGCCGATATCTGAGGAGGCAGCCATCCTCCCCGCCAAGAACTACCGGGCGGCCGTCAATTCCAATTTCACAGCGGATTACGATCTCGTCAAAGGCGGCTCGGCCCAGGTCGTGGATGCCAGGACCACTCAGGAGTTCGGGGAAGGCTCCATTCCCGGAGCCCTGAACATCCCCTATGAGGGAGTCGTCACCGGAAACAGGATCAAAGACGAGTCCAGGCTCAAGGTCGCCTTCTCCTTCCTGGACAAAGGCCAGCCGGTGATAGTATACACCAATACCGGCGTAAAAGCATCGGTATCCTGGTTTGCCCTGACCCTCCTGGGATATGAGGCCCGGCTTTACTCCTATGAGGATTACTGGAATCACGAGCAAGCTATGAAGAATGCAAGATCCGCCAATGCTGCGGCATTAGAGGGTTGAAAGCGAGGAGCTATCGATGAGCAAAATCAGATTGACAGGATGCCTTATGCTGCTGGCTCTCCTTTTGGCAGCAGGCATACCCTGGGCGAACGCAGAGTGCTCCGCCTGCAAGGGAGGCTCGCCCTCGTCTCAGCAGGATTTGCTGAACTCCGAATGGGCTTCCTTCCTGGGCAACGGCAACGCTACCGCCCAGGTCGTATCAAGCACTGGCGGCCTGGTCACACCCCAATACTCCCGGAAGAATAATGCAGCACTGCAATCAGATGTCGCGCAGGATGCGGAGGCGGAAGTCGGTCAGGATCAGGCACCAGAAGATGCGAGTTTGAAGGCCCTCTCCGTCCAGGATAGCGGGGAGACGCAGCGGAGCGCGGAATTTGCATCCGTACTGGCTGCCCCATCGGCCGTCAACGATTCCGATATCATTTTAGACATCAGCCCTAGCTCCACCGAGTACATCCCCGGCGCGGTGAGCATACCCTACACAGAATTCCTGAAAGAGGGCGGGGCCCTGAAGACGGTATCCGAGATGGCAGGAGTTTTGGGTGAGGCCGGCATATCGGCCGACGATTCGGTTCTCATCTACGGCGAGTGCCAGCCCTGCGGTGGAGGGCCTTCGGCAGCGACCTATGTCTACTGGATCATGAAGTACCTGGGCCATGAAAAGGTAAGGCTGCTGGACGGCAGCATAGACGACTGGGTGGAGGCGCAGCAGCCCACTGCTGAGCAGCCTGTGGTTCTTTCCCCAAAAACTTACACGCCCACCATAGACTCCGGCCTGCTTGCAAGTTTCGATTTCGTGAAGAGCGGCACCGCCCGGATCATAGACGCCCGGTCCGGGACGGAGTTTGAGGCCGGGTCGATACCGGACAGCATCAATATCCCCTACGACCGGGTGCTGGATGATAAGAGGATCAAAGGGGAAGAGGACTTAAAAGAAATATTTGCGTCATTGGAGAAGGACCGTCCAGTTGTGGTCTACACCAATACCGGAGTCAAGGCTTCCATGACCTGGCTGGCCCTGACGCTCCTGGGCTACGATGCCAGAGTATACTCCTGGCAGGACTGGCAGGCCAGCCTGCCCCATCTGGCCATCACACTTAAGGAGGCAAAGGCCGTGCCCAATCCCGCCAGGACCGGAGAGGCAGTTTCGATCACCGCCGTCTTTGCCGACAAAAACCAGAGCACGGGAAGCGATAAGGCGGGAGCATCCGCCGGGGGCAGCAATTTGACCATTCTGACTATCAAGGGCTGCGCGACCTGCGGATTCGGCTCGCCTCAGGGATATGCCGATCTGAGCAGCAACGGCGGAATTGTGAAGATAGGCTCGTCATCCCAGACGGAGAGGGCAGGCGCTGAAAGGGGATTTACCGTATGGGCTTCTGTGAAGAGCCCCTCGGGAAACGCCGTCTCCAAAGTGATAATGAAGCGCATCAAATCAGACGGAGATGAGTTCTCAGGAATCTGGAACGCCAATGTGGCAGCAGCAGTCTACACCGTGGACATCTCAGCTACTCTGGATGATATCACCGAGACATTTCCGGCTGCCTTGCAGATAGAGGTCAGGCCGGCAGACTGAAGCCACCAGCAAATATAAGAATCTTGAAGATGAAATACTGCGATCAACCGTGAAATCCAGCTCATTTGCCAATTTTATTTTATTGGCCGGTCTGATTAGCTGTGCGGCTCTTGCCTGCGCTGTATCGTTTCCCACGCAAAACGCCTCGGAGAACAACAAGGCCAGCATCTGGTTTGCCAGAGAATACAGCAGCTTCATCAACGCCAATGCCGATGACGGCCAGCCGCCGGTTATCTACGGAGTGAGCGTCAGCCCCTCCGCCCTGAATACCGGCGACCCGCGAAGCGAGATCAATGCCTTTGTCCACGACGGCTCCGGCCTGAAGACGGTCTATGCCGATATAGGCTGCCGCATGAACCTCATGCTCGACCTGGACCGCAATGGTCGATATACAGGATACTGCGGCTCCAACCTCCCCCCCGGCAAATATAAAGTGACCATTGTAGCCATAGACAACTCCGGCAATGCCTCCAAGGACGAATCGGCCACGCTGACCATTCGCGATCCACGCGACATGAACGGCAATGAAATCGAAGATTGCCTGGAAAAACAGGGCAGCCAGGACCTCAAGGTGATAGTGCTGCATGACGGCAATTTGAGCGACGTTGCTCCCGCGAAAAACCAGCTCCAGCTCCATGTCCTCCCGGCAAGTGCCATGACCGTATCCGGAGACAATCTGGAGAAGATCGCCAGGACGGATGGTGTCAAGGGCGTCTACAAGGATCAGAAGCTTAAGATCATGGCAGCTCCTTCGGCCTCTTCAGAACGATCGCAAACAATAGCCTCGTCCGCCATCGATGATCCCAGGGAGGGGCACAGCTTCACCGGCAAGGGAGTGACTGTGGCCCTGGTCGATACCGGGGCGGACGGAGAGCACGAGAGTTTGAAGGACAGGATTATCGCCTTCAAGGACTTCGTGAACAACCAGACGGCATCCTACGACGACAACGGCCACGGAACTCACTGCGCCAGCCTCATCGCCGGCAAAGATGGCATGGGCGTGGCTTCCGATGCCAAACTGGTGGTGATCAAAGTCATGGACCAGGATGGGGCCTGCTATCTGTCCGATGCCCTCAAAGCCCTGGACTTCTGCCTGGAGAACAGAAACCTCTATGGAATCGACGTGATCTCCTTCTCCGTGGGTGGGGAGAGCCCTTCCGACAGCTCATCGCTCCTGGACGAGGCCTGCAATAAAATGGTAAAGGAGGGCCTGGTCATGTGCGTGGCTGCCGGAAACTCCGGCCCGGCCCCCTCATCCATCGTAATTCCCGGAGATGCGGAAGACGTGATAACCGTGGGGGCAATTGACAGCGACGGCACGATCTTCGATCTGTCATCCCGCGGCCCCACGGCGGACGACGAGATAAAGCCGGATCTGGTCAGCATTGGAGTGGATGTGGTATCCGCCCTGGCCGAATCAAAGAACGGCAGAAGCGCAATGAGCGGCACATCAATGGCTGTGCCCCAGGTGGCAGGAGCGGCGGCGGTGCTGCTGCAAGCCCGGCCAGATCTGGAGGCAGCCGATGTCAAGAGGACGCTTCTCAAGACATCCGACGACCTGGGAGCCTTTGGCCAGGATAACATCTACGGCTATGGGGCCCTCAACCTCACACGGGCCCTGGAGACTGTACAGGCCGGGCCGGCCTGGCTATCCCCGCCCGCTCTGGATGATGTGAAGATCAATAAGCAAGAGGCCCCGGTCGGCGAGCCGGTCATGATCGAGGCCCGGGCCATAGGCGATATCAGGGCCATTAACGCCAACATCGTGGGTCCGGACAGGAACCTGGAGATATCCATGGACGACTTCGACGGCAACGGCCTCTACTCTGCCCGCTGGGAGACGAGCTTTTGGAGGCCGGGAGACTACCAGGTGAAGATCGACATGCTGGGAAGATTCGGGGAGGTGGACTCTCAGGCGGTCCCTTTCCGATTGCTGGAGAAGAGGTGAAGCTGGTATGCCTCTAGCCCCTACAGAAGGCCGGCAGAGCGGCGCCCGTAAGGATGGCCACGAGCATAATCTGGATCATACTCAGTTGGGCCGTCAGGATGGACGGCAGCACTACCTGGAGGAGACCTGGCGGCAGATATCCCATTTCGGAAAGAAGGCCGTCGCCTCAGGGCTGACCAGCTCCAGGTTCGGAAACATCAGCCTGGCTTTTAGGGGCAGCATATTCATCACCTGCACGGGCAGCATGCTCGATGAGCTGGAGGAGAGCCAGGTCGTCGAGGTGGACCTGGCCGGATCATGCCCCCTGGACAGGATCGCGAGCAGTGAGACCTGTGTCCACCGGACCATATACGCCAGGACGGCCCACAAAGCCGTCATCCACACCCATTCTCCCTACGCCGTGGCCCTTTCCCTGCTGGAGAGTGAAGAGATTGTGCCCCTGGACAGTGAAGGGCTGCTATTCCTGGGGTCGGTACCCATAGTGCAGGGCAGCCTGGGATCGGAGGCTCTGGCAGAGAGCGCATCCTCCGCCCTGCAAGGGCATCAGGCCTGTATTGCGCGAGGCCACGGGGTCTTCGCCGCCGGCAAGAGCCTGACCGAGGCCTATACTGCGGCCTGCATGACCGAGCACAGCTCCCAAGTGCGATACCTGGTAAAAACATATCAGCAAGGACAGCATTCTTCCAACCGCAGCCTGTAATGGCAGAAGGGCTCCGAGCATCTCGATCCGACCTCCGCCCTCAGGGGAAAAATTTATATCTTTATTATGGCTTCATTAAATTGAGCGGGTAATCCTAGTTTTTGAAATCCACACTGAACCCCCACTCTCCTACCCGCTCACTTTAAAAATTAATAAAAGAAAGATCTATTAATGCCGCGGAGCATATATCCTTCATGAATCCATCTCTTGAGATCGGTAGGGTCATGGGCATTCCCGTTCGGCTGCACTGGACCTTTCTTCTAATAATCCTTTATGTTGCCGCCGCCTTTGCCACCATCAGCCAGGCCGTCTATGGCCGCACCTATGGCTTTGGCTCCATCCAGCCGGAAGGCCTGCGCTGGATCTATTCCCTGGCATTTGCCGTGATTCTCTTCATCTGCGTGGCCCTGCATGAGCTGGGCCATTCCTATGTCGCCCACAGAAGCGGAATTGCCATAAAAAGCATCACCCTCTACTTCTTCGGAGGGGTGGCTGCGATGGAGGAGATCCCCAGAGATCCCCGGCTGGAACTGGAGATGGCCTTCGCCGGGCCGGCCATAAGCGGCCTTTTGGGTTTGGCCTGCGTTTTGCTATCCGGTCCTGCGACGGCTTTGGGAGAAGGAAATGCCCTGTCCGTCATGCTCTGGACGCTGGGAATCATGAACCTGGTGCTCATGGCCTTCAACCTCCTGCCCGCCTTTCCCATGGACGGCGGCAGGCTGCTGAGGGCCTGGTTTGCCGGGAGGATGTCCTACGTAAAAGCCACCCGTCGGGCCGCAGATATCGGAAAGATCTTCGCGACGCTCATGTTTCTGCTGGGGCTCTCCTCTCTGAACTTCATGCTCATATTCGTGGCATTCTTCGTCTATGTGGGGGCGTCTGAAGAGGGAAAGGCAACCGAGATCTCCGTCAGCCTGGAGGGCATAAGGGTCCGGGATATCATGTCCCGCGATGTCACCACCGTCTCCGCTGACATGACGCTGCAAGATCTCAAGGAGCTGATGTTTCAGGAGAAGCATCGGGGCTATCCAGTCATGGATGATGGGGCTTCTCTGCAGGGAATCGTCACCCTCAGCAACCTCCTGAGCGTGCCGGAGGAGAGGCGCGCCGTGACCCGGGTGGGTGAGGTGATGGCAAGAAAGTTATATGTGATCGCTCCTGAGGAGCAGGCATCGACTGCCATGAAGATGATGAACGATCTTGCGGTCCATCGACTGCCGGTGATGGACGGCGATCGGCTGGCGGGCATAGTATCCAGGGAGGATCTGGTGAGGGCCATTGAGCTCTCGTCTGAGGCGGGGAGCATGAGAGGTAATCAATTTGGATAATACGGACGCAAAGATGGACGGGGCACTGCCCGCCGTCCGGCTGGTGGTGCCGGGGTCCGAGACTATAGCGGGAAGCGAGATACATGAGGTCATCATAGTAGGAACGGCCCATGTATCCGAGAAGAGCGTCGCCGAGGTGGTAAGCAAAATCGAGGAGGCCCGGCCAGACATCGTGGCGGTGGAGCTGTGTCCTGCTCGATACCGGGCGCTCACCGGCCAGGAAGAGGAGAAAGAGATCAAGATCAGCGAGCTTCTCAGCGGCGGAAAGCTCTATTTCTTCCTGGTGCAGTGGTTTTTGGCCTACATCCAGAGGAAGATCGGAGATGAGATGGGGGTCAAGCCGGGCTCAGAGATGCTGGCCGCCATTGAGGCCGCCAAGAGGACGGGCGCCCGGGTGGCCCTCGTCGACCGGGACGTGGGGATCACCATTCAGCGCTTCTGGTCGGCCATGGGATTTCTGGATAAGGTCCGGCTGGTGTGGTCTATGATACCGCCCGCTCTGGGCTTTGGCGGGGATGAAAAGATCGATATAGACTCCATCACCCAGGAGGATATAGTGACTCAGATGGTGGCGGAGTTTCGCAAGATCTCGCCCGGCGCAGCCAACGCCCTGGTGGACGAGCGCGATGCCTACCTGGCCAGAAACCTGTATCTGCTCTCCAAACAGGGGCGGGTCCTGGCCGTGGTTGGGGCCGGGCACAGAGAGGGCATAACCCGGCACCTGTCCCATCCGGAGAAGATCCCCGCCCTGGAGGGGCTGAACGAAAAGCCCAAGAAGAGGATCACATTTGCCAAGATCTTCGGAGCCGTGGTCAGCCTGCTCATCCTGGCCACCATCGGCCTGGTGCTGGTCAACGCCAAGTCCAGCCAGAGCATACTGCTGGCCTTCGCCATCTGGTTCGCAGTCACCGGAGGCCTTTCCGCCCTGGGAGTGCTGCTGGCCAGGGGGCATCCGCTCTCCGCCCTCACGGCGCTCATGGTCGCCTGGATGACCACCCTCAATCCCTTCGTCGCGGCGGGGTGGTTCGCAGGAATGGTGGAAGCCTGGAAGATCAAGCCGACGGTATCCGACCTGAAGAGGCTGGCCCAGGCGGACAGCTTCTCTCAGATGATGGAAAACCGCCTCTTCAGGGTGATAATGGTGGCAGCTCTCTCCAATCTGGGGGCAATGGCCGGGACGTTCATCGGCATCTACATCATCTGGAAGAAGCTGGAACTGGTAGATCCGGCAGAGATGCTCCGGGGAATAATATGATTAACCTATTTTTATTATCCTGTTCATGACGGCTGAGAGGACCACAAAACAGAGTACTCCCAGGGCCAGGCTCCTGGCCACTCCCAAGCGGCTCGCCCCCAGCAGGACGATCAGCACATAGACCAGCCAGGGTGGGGTGAATAGGAGGAGGTTCCAGGCATACTCCTCCACCGTCCGGCTGCCGCCCTCGGCAGATATGAGCAGGAAGGTCAAAACCGTCTGGAGGGGCAGAGTGGTGATAAAGGCGGCAGCCATGCCCCGGCCCTGCCCGGCCAGATAGACTGTGAAGGCAGTGACGGCTCCCCCCAGCAGGAAGTATATCAGCAGCCTCAACTCGGAGGCAGCCAGGTAAGCCAGGATAGAAGCCCACTGCATATCTTAATCAAATCTCCGGAAACGTAAGAAGGGATGGCACGAGATGCGAAAGGGAGTAGCAATGAAGGGGGTAATAAACGTCACCTCGTGCCGCGAATCTCTGCATTATCCTATCATAATGCAGCTATCACTATTAGGTCTCTTCTCCTTTATTAAGTTTTAGGTCGGAAAACCGACCGGCCTTCAGCTCCTCCTCACCGCATCCTCTACCTCGGCGAGGCAGGCATCGGTCTTGATGCCCAGCCCCCAAAAATGAGTGCGGGAAGCCTGGCGGCCTGCCAGACGCAGGTTCTCCACCGCGCGGTCTATCTTTCCGGGGGTGATGTGCAGCCGCTCGCAGATCATATGATGATCGTAGTACAGGGGAGAGTCTATCTCCTGCGCGCAGCAGTCCAGGATCTTCTCAGCCCTCCTGCTCAGCAATTTGCGGGCCTGCCCCCAGGAGCGGGCAGAGGCGATGGCCTGCCGGTCATGCAGGGCACCCAGCCACAGCGGCCCGCCCACCGACGTCCTGCCTCCGCAATGGCGGCAAAGGCCACCAGGATGGGGTGCGCCGAGCAATACAAAGCTGCCGCAGGAAAAGCAGTGCTCGACATAGCCCACCTCCTCCAGGCTCCTGTCGGCGGCAGCCGCTCCTTTGACCAGGGAGAGATACGTTCGGGCATAGTGATCGGTCACATGAGTGAGCAGAGGAATGAGCCCTTTGTCCCAGCGGGCCAGCTCTCGCGCCGCCAGGCCGAGGAGGATTCTGGCCCCCATCTCCCGGTGGTAGTCGGTGCGCAGGGGATGAGCCATGTACTTTCGAATCCCGCTCTTCAAATGAGCCCCGCAGAGTGGAGCCGTATCGGTTGCCGTTATGAATAGATAGGCGAGCGCCGAGCGGCTGGCTGCCGATAGATACGGCGAGGGCGAGCCGAAGGGATCCAGGTCTACAGCCTGAAAGTGCTGCTCATGCAGTAGGACGTTGGCGCTTTTGCAGGTGACTGAGCAGTTGACGGCATTTATTGCCGCATTGCTCTGCATCAATGCGGCGGCCTGGGGGCTGATATCGTTTAAGGTCACACTTGCCACGCCCGCCTCGCGTGCCACTCGCAGGCCTCGAATGCCGCTGGCCGAGAGGGCGTCCAGGTATTCGCTGAGGCCCAGGCTGCCGGACATAGCCACGCCGATATCGCGATTTAAAATCATCCGGGGATTGTAGAAGGCACCATCCGTCTCAAATGTGACCGCGCCCTCAGAGATCAGGCTCATCAATCTCCATGGAGGAAGCTGTTCTCCTTTTGAAATGGTGGCGCGCTGGCATCAAATGAATCGGAGGAATCCCATTTGGGTGGAGAGGATGACACCCTTCTGGAGATCACCGCCACTCCGTTTTGCATGGTGGTTGTGGGGGTGACCCCCACCGCCGGAGAAAATACCCCATATTTCGTCGTTTCCATTCGCAGAGCCGCTATGTCCAGGTCTCCCTCTGCATAGGGGCGGATGAGCGGCCTATTGTCCATGGAGGTCGACTCCGGGCCGGGCAGAGGATAGGGGTCATCTCCGATGCCGTCGCCATTGCCGTCGCTTCCCTGATAGTCGCTGTAATAATTGCCGAAGGTGGTATTCCAGATATTGAGGCTGACGTTCTCATAGGCATTGATGTCGTTGTGGTTGAAGTTGTTGCCGATTATGAGGTTGTTCCTATTCTCGTTGAGCCTGATGCCGTGCTTGTTATGGGAGGCATTGCTCTTGTAGACCGCATTATGGTGGCAGCCCCGCGAGATCTCCAGGCCGTTGAAGTTTCCGCCTGCCGAATTTCCCAAGAGCACATTGAAGCTGCTGTTCTCCTGGAGGCTGATGCCTATGCCAAAGCCTGAGACAATCTCGCTTCTGCTGTTGTCCTGGGCGACGTTGCCGGTAATGTTGTTATAATTGGAGCTATCGGTTATCAGAATTCCGTAGTAATTATGATCGGCATGGTTATACCGGACCTCATTTCCGGAGGAATTCCAGAGGGACAGGCCGAAGGTGTTTTCGGAGAAGACGTTGTCCTGGATCACCCCTGACTTCGATTGCCTGAGAAGCATCCCACCGTTGCTGTTATTTATGACGGTGTTATCCTCTGCCAGCACATCTGAGGACCTCTCCACATCCAGACCGTACTTTTTGCAGCCGGTGATGCGGCAGCCTTTGACTGTGATTTCCCGGCTTTGCAGTATGGAGGCCCCGGTATCGCATCCGTTAAGGGTCACATTATCAAGGACGATTCCTTTCACATCCTGGGCAAAGACGCCCACCTGCGCCCCGTAGATGGTGCTGTTACTCAGACAGAAGCCGTCGCCCTCCACCTCCACGGCAGAGTTGGGGTCGTTGAGGCTTGCGCCCGCCGCTGCAGCCGGGTTTTGCATATAGTAATTGAACTTGGCAGTGGTGTCCTTGCCCACTCCCCTGATGTGAAATCCGCTGATGATGACTCCGTTGGCCAAAACCACTATGGCCGGCTTTTGCAGTCCGGCGGATAAGGAGGGGCTGCCTTCGCCCTGGATGGTCACCGGCCGGTCCACCCGGAAGCTGCCGTACTCTCCGGCGGATACCAGTATGGTGTCTCCGGATGACGCCGAATCTATGGCCGCCTGAATGTCGCTGCCGGCGGAGATGGCGGCTGCCTGCGCGGCAGGGAGGATGGCGCAAAAGAGAAACAGAGCACAGGATAAAACCATAGCCGCCCTGCTGCCCCGTTGGGTATCTATGATAAACATGTATCTCATGTCCTTCTCAATGGCGGAAGTGACGCATGCCGGTAAAGACCATGGCCATGCCGTGCTCATTGGCGGCATCTATCACCTCAGCATCCCGAATGGATCCGCCGGGATGAACTACGGCGCGGGCTCCCGCTTCGTATGTCTGGTCCAGGCCGTCTCGGAAGGGGAAGAAGGAATCGGTGGCAGCCACTGTACCCCTGGTGGAAAGGCCATGCTCCTCCGCCTTCTCCGCTCCGAAGCGGGCTGAATCCACTCGGCTGACCTGGCCGGAGCCTATGCCGATGGTCTGGCAGTCAGTGGTATAGACCAGTGCATTGGATTTGACGTACTTGGAGACCTTCCAGGCAAACCTGAGGGCAGAGGTCTCCCAGTCGGTTGGGGCTCTCCGGGTGACAACTTTCCATTCCTTTATGTCGCCTGTATCATAATCCTGGAGCATCATGCCTCCGAAGATGCCCCTCTGATAAAATCCGCGGTAAAGCTTATCCTTGCTGTCCAGCAGGTCGCCTATATCCAGGATGCGGCGGTTGGGCTTCTTCTCGGTGAGCAGCTTCAGGGCATCGGGCTCAAAGCCTGGGGCCAGCAGCACCTCCACGAAACTGTCGCCTATGGCCTGGGCCGCGGCCAGGTCCACGGGCCGGTCGAAGCCGATGACTCCGCCAAAAGCGGATTTGGGGTCTGTGGCAAAGGAGAGGCGATAGGCCTGATCCAGGGAATCGCCATAGGCCACGCCGCAGGGATTGGCATGTTTTACTATGATCGATAAGGGCTTATTTTTGGGGACGCCGTCGTACTGGGAGAGGTCCATGAGCATCTCCAGGACGGTCTCTGCATCAACCATATTATTGTACGACATCTCCCGGCCGTTCAGCTTCCTGGCTCTGTACAGTCCAGGCTCGCCGTCACGGCTGTAGAGCGCTGCCTTCTGGTGCCAGTTTTCTCCATAGCGGAGGTCCTGCACCTTCTCGTAGGCTGCCGCAACATAACGGGGCGGTGCTGCGTTTCCCGGCTCTGCCTGTAGCTCGGCCAGCCTTTTGGCGTCGCATTGCAGACAATGATAGAGGGCATGGGCTTCCAGGTCTCTGCGCGTCTTGTCGGACAGGCCGCTCGTTCTGCGGATCTCGTCAATCACTGTTGCGCAGTCCACACCATCGCCGTCCAGGAGAACCGGGCAGCCATCGGCCAGAGCCCGGCGTATGAGAAGAGAACTGGAGAGGGTAATATCATTGCATACCAAAAGACAGTCCTTTCTGTCGTTATCCCTTGAGACGCGATCGCTGATTTGCAGGCCAAGCTGCTCCAGCCCGGCAAGAAGGGGACCGGCTGATGAGGCCTGACCCGTTAAAACGACGACTTGCTTGATCTCCATCGAACCTCTCTCCCTTCATCGCAGGCGATATTTTAACTTTTTGGGCAAATAGAGAAGCT
>DAOPZB010000011.1:0-17665 GCA_035353195.1 Methanothrix sp.
GGGCCCTCGACCTGCACACCGTACCGGAGAGTGAGGTCGTCCGCCTCTACCAGCCTGCTGAGGTTCTGCCGGCCGTCGCGTCTTCAGATAGGAGGGTCGCCAGGATCGCCTCGATCATTGAGCAGGGCGGAGTGCCCAGGGATCAAATGGGCATCACCGGCTCCATGCTCATCGGCCTGCACGGCCCCTCCTCGGACATCGATTTCGTGGTCTACGGCCCCCACTGGTGGCTGGCCAGGGATATTTTAAGCCAAGCCAAGGCCCAGGGCACAATCGATGACCTGGATGATGAGACCTGGAGGAAGATCTACCGGAAACGAAAACCGGAGATAGTCTTTGAAGAGTTCGTCCGGCACGAGAGGAGGAAAGGAAACCGGGGCATGGTGGACGGCACCTACTTCGACCTGCTCTTCACCCGCGACTGGAGCCAGATACGACCGCATCCGGCCGGAAAGCCCGCCGGAATAGCCACAATCGAGGCCCGCGTGGTAAATGCCGATTTCTCCTTTGATAGCCCCGCCATCTTCGGCCTGGACCATCCTGAGGTAAAGGAGATATTCTGCTTCTCGCATACTTATGCCGGCCAGGCCCTTCCCGGAGAGACCATCGAGGCCAAAGGAATGCTGGAAGAGATACCCGGCGGCCTTCGAATGGTGGTGGGAACCACCCGTGAGGCCCGGGGAGAATGGATCAGATCGCTCTCCCTGCTGGAGAGCTGAAACGAGAAGCTGAAACGAAAGATCGTCATAGCAAGGAGGTTGTTTTTCATGCTGCAAGTTCGTCCCTTTGATATCGAGATAGGTCAGCACAAAGTAATGCTCAACGTAGTGGATGCCCGGGAGAGGGGCCTGAACGCCGGCGACCGGGTGCGGGTGAGGACAAAAGGAGCTGCCACAACAGCCATCCTGGACACCACCCTGCAGATGGTAGCGGCGGGTGAGATCGGCATATTCACCGAGGCCATGAAGGACCTGAAGACTCCCACCCAGGTGGATGTCCTGCCCGCTCCCAAACCCGCCTCCCTCTGCTACATCAAGAACATGATGGATAAGCAGAGGCTGACTGAGGAACAGATCCGGACCATAGTGCAGGACATCGTGGACAATAACCTCAGCGATATCGAGCTTTCAGCTTACGTAACCGCCTCCTACATCCATAACATGGATTCCGAGGGCGTATTCTTTTTGACCAAGGCCATGATAGACACCGGCGAGAGGATTCATTTCGACACCCACCCTGTCATGGACAAACACAGCATAGGGGGCGTTCCCGGAAACAAGGTCTCGCTGCTCGTGGTGCCCATCGTAGCAGCAGCGGGCCTGCTCATTCCCAAAACCAGCTCTCGGGCTATCACCGGAGCCGGAGGGACGGCAGACCTGATGGAGATTTTAGCACCTGTTGAATTCAAGGCAGACGAGATCAAGGAGATCACCGAGAAGGTGGGGGGCGTCATCGTCTGGGGCGGGGCCACAAATATCGCTCCTGCCGACGACAAGCTGATTAAAGCGGAATATGCCCTGTCCATCGACCCCTACAGCCAGATGCTCGCGTCCATCATGGCCAAGAAGGGTGCAGTCGGCGCAGATGCCGTTGTGGTGGACATGCCGGTGGGACCGGGAACAAAGCTTTCCACACCAGAATCAGGCCGTACCCTGGCCAAGGACCTGATCGACCTGGGAGAGCGGCTGGGCATTCGCGTGGAATGCGCCATGACCTTCGGCGGATCGCCAGTGGGCCGAACCATTGGTCCGGCGGTGGAGGTGCGCGAAGCCCTCTCTGTGCTGGAGAACAAGGAGGGCCCCAACAGCCTCAAGGAGAAGAGCCTGTCATTGGCCGGCATTCTGCTGGAGATGGGAGGCGTCGCCGGACGCGGAGATGGCTATAAGGCTGCCGAAGACATCCTCACCAGCGGAAAAGCCCATAAGAAACTTATGGATATAATTGAGGCCCAGGGCGGAAATCCGGCGGTCAAAAGCGAGGATATTGCCATAGGGGAGAACTGCGAGGACATTTTGGCTCCGGCAGGAGGCTACATAGTGGCCTTCTACAACAAGCGTCTGGTGGAGCTGGCCCGAATGGCGGGCGCACCTGCCGACAAAAAGGCGGGGGTCATAATCCACAAGAAGATGGGTGAGAGGGTGAAGAAAGGAGAGCCTCTGATCACCATCTGCTCAAGCTCCGACTGGGAGCTGGAGAGCGCCGTTAAAGATGCCAAGAGGCAGATGCCGATCGTGGTGGAAGGAATGCTCCTGGAGAGGTACCCCAGGATCACTGAGCTGTAGCTTTAGCTGTAGATGAAGATGAAGCTGAAGATGTAGCAATCGGGGCGCAGAAAAAGAGGCATGGACAATGCAGGTAGCAATAACATATCACGAGGACTTTGGAAAGCATGGATTCAGCGTTCTGAAGGATCGAATCCGGCCTTCATTTGAAAAGCTGATGGAGTCCGGCCTGGTGGACGGAGAGGATGTGCAGGTCTTCCGACCTGTCCCGGCTCCCCTCTACCTGGCGGCCCAGGCTCATACTGAGGCCCATATGGCCAACATGTTGCATGATTCCTATCGCCAGGTGGCCCTGCTCTCGGCGGGCAGTGTGATGATGGCGGCGGAGATGGTAGCGGACGGCCTGGCCAAAAGGGCCTTCGCCTACACCGGAACAGCCGGGCACCATGCCTCGCGGGGCAGTTGCTGGGGATTCTGCTACTTCAATGATGTGGCCATCTCCATCCTCCGCCTGAGGGAGAAAGGGCTGCAGCGCTTTCTCATCGTCGATGTGGACCCCCATTTCGGAGACGGGACGCGCGACTTTTTCGGGGATGATGCCGATGTATACCACATCAACATGCACAGCGGAACCGGGGAAGAGCATGATGCCCGGAGGAACAATTACGACATCGGACTTACCTTCGGGGGGAGCAATGAGAGGTTCCTCTCTGCCCTCAAGGGAGCGCTGGAGCTTGCCAGGGACTTCGATTTCCAGATGGCCTTTGTCATATTCGGCCATGACTCCCATCAGGACGATTATGGAGGCTTCGACCTGACGTTCGAGGCCTATCCCAGGATGGCGCAGTTGATAGCTGATGCCGTGGGGGAGAGGGGGCTGGTCTTTGTGTTGAGCGGCGGCTCATGTGTGCATGTGGCAGAGAGGGTTATACCGGATGTGATATCCGTTCTGGCGGGGAGGTGGCCGGATTGAGAATGGCTTCGCAATGCTATTCCTGCATCATGGACCGCTCCCTCTTCGAGGCCGACCTGGCGGAGCTGGCAGAGGTGGAAAGGAGGGCGGCGGTGGAGGAGCTGCTGGACTACATGGCCAGCCACAAGGGAGGCGTTCCCGCCCTGGTGGGCACGGAGAGGGAGATGATCATCAAAAGGCGCAGCGGCAATTTCGATCCATACCGGGAGCTGAAGGAGGAGAGTAACCGCGTGGCAGCCGGCCTGCTCAGCCTGGCGGGACAGTTCTATGAGGGCATGGAAGACAAGATTGAGGCCCTGGTCCGCATAGCTGCTGCCGCCAACTCCATGGAATTCGGCGTCAAAGGGCATGACTTTGATAACTCCGCATTTGGGGCGGTATTCTCTCAAACCCTCCGCGAGAATCTGCACGGCGACCTGGAGGAGGTCAAAAGCCGCCTGCAAAGATTCTCAAATATATTTTATCTCACAGACAATTGCGGTGAGGCCGTATTCGACATCTTTGTGATGAAAAAGCTGGCGGATACGGGAAAGCAGATTGTGATAGGCTCCAAGTCAGCGCCCATACTTAATGATGTGACGGCTAAGGAGATGAGCCTTCTCGCCGATTCCCTGGGTCACGAGGAGAAAGCAGTTGATGTCACGCCGACAGGAGAAGTAGTGGGAACTGCCCTGGAGGATCTCGCGCCCCGGGCCCACTCTCTGCTCTTTGATCCCTCCTGGCTGATACTGGCCAAGGGCATGGGCAATTATGAGACCATCTCCGAGTATGAAGACAGGCTGAAAGGCCGGCTGGTCTACATCCTCAGGGCAAAATGCCAGCCGGTGGCCGACAGGATCGGCGTTCCCAGGGGCACTCTGGTCGCCAAATCCATCTGATCCTGCCTGGCAGCAATCCTGCCTGGCAGTAATCCTGCCAGCTTTAATCAAGCCTGCTTCAGTATAGCCTGCTTCAGTACGGCCTACCTGTAATTCATATCCACTTCAGAGGCGACGGGAATAGACGGCTCCTCTGCCGGCGGCCCCAGGAGGGAGATCTCGATATCCAGGTGGAAAAGCTCATTAATGGCTTCCAGAAGGCTGCAAGCCGCCGGAATGTCCACGGGATCATTTCCGGAGCTGGTGGAGAGCAGGCAGAAGCCGCGCAGGCCGTAAAGGGGCGCGAGCCCTGCCAGCAGGCCGTTTAATCCTCCGATGGCCCCGCTGCAGAGCTTGGGGATATTACACTGCCCCAGAGCAGCCGCAGAGTCGATATCTGTAGCGGCACCCATTATCTTTTCGTCCGTCTCGCCCACATAGGCCGCCAGGGTTATCACATCTGTCACACCCTGCCCGGCGATGGCCTCTAGCATCTCTCCGGCAAGCCGGTACATGCCCAGCACATCCAGAGGCTGGGCGTCGCCAGAGAGGATGTACATGTTCTCTCTCTCCTTGGGGCGCATCAGTTCCCCGTGCAGCAGCTTGGCCAGGCCCCTGGAGACCATCACCTGAGGCGGAAAACTATTCGAAAAAAAAGGCTTTATGGTACTGCATTCCAGGGCTACTGACAGGTAATCGGCTGCCACCTTGCCCACGCTTCCGATCCCCGGCAAGCCGCAAATGCAGATTACTCGAGACTCAAACATCGTTCTTCAGTTGGCGTGCTGATATAACATACTTTCGCCAATTAATTGCCGGCTGCCTCGATCATCCAGTTGACCCCAATGGTCTCGTTGGTCTTCGGGTCCACCCTCTCGGCAGGGACCAAATCGCCGCCCAGGTAGATAAACGAGTTTCCTGTGCCGTTATTATTCTCCATGCCGATACGGGCGGTCCCGCGATCATAGAGGATCACATAGAAGTCGCCGGTCACAGCTACCGCCGGAATCTCGATCTCTCCCAGCACCGGCCCGCTTTCGGAGAGGAAGTAGTTATTCTGGACATCGGCAAACTTGTAGAGCAGATTCATGTCGCTGTCTCTTACCTCCAGCAAAAAGACTCCGTCTCCAGGATAAGACTGGGTGGACTCATTGTATCCGCTCCAGCCGACGGCGCGCACGGCCTGCAGCTTCCAGCCAGCTTTGGGAGCCGAAAATTTCACGGCCATTCCGCCATTGAGTATGCCCAAATTGTATAGCGAGGAGAACAGAGAGAAATTCATCTGCGAGTAATTGATATTGCTGTCCTGCCGGAGAGCCGTCAATTCCGGCTTTTCAGCAGCCTCCGCCGCAATGGCGATAAAGCAGAGCGCCAGGCAGCACAGGCTGGAGAGCTTCATTATAGTATTCATCGAATAGTCACCTTTGGATACGTTTGATAACTTATTGCATATAAAGACTATGATCAAAAATATATACCTTGATTGAAATCAAAAAAAGGTAAGTTCAGCGCCCCACAACGGTCATGATCCAGTTGATGGGCAGCACTGTGCTTTCATTTACATTGAGCTTTGCAGGCAGCAGCTTCTCTGCAGACGGCAATCCGTCGGCCACATAGATAAAGGAGTTGTTGGACGTCTCATTTAAGCGCTCAGAGGCCACAGCAACAGCTCCCCGGTCGTAGAAGCAGACATAGAATTCATCGCTGACGGGAACGGATGGCACCTCGATGGTAATGGGATAGATGCCTGTGGCATTGCGGGCAAAATTGCTGTAGGGAATCTGGGAATCGGCGAATTTATAGAGCAGATTCAGGTCCTTGTCCCTGATCTCCAGGCCCAATACCCTTTCCGAGGGGGCAGATTCGGCACTGCCGTTGTAGCCGTCCCAACCGTACAACTGCACTGCATTCAACTTCCATCCGGGTTTAGGCGCTTCGAATTTTACAGATTCAGCAAAGAAAAAGGCAGGCTCTCCATAGAATGATAGCAAATCAACGGGAACGATCTTCTTTTCCGATAAATTTCCCTCATACGAATTTATGATTTGATTCTCGCTGGCAACTCCATCCGCCGCTGCAGATAGTCCTGCGAGAGACAGAGCCAGACATAAAACAGTTGCTGTAAATAGCATGCTCTTCAATTTGTCACCCCAGGGGCTCGGTTGAATTTTGATGCATATAAAGATTCTGTTGCCATGTTGCCGAGCTGAAAGCGGGCAATACTTTCAGCCCGGCAACGGGAGCAGAGAGCAGCCCAAGCTGCTTGACTTCACCCAGGCTAACGGTAGCAGGACCAGATGTAGCAGAAACAAAATGGGAAAAAAATTAGCTCTTCGCTATTACATATGGCATAACTTGATCTACTCTGTTTTAAGTTGTCAATCTCATCTCTGTGCCTCTGTGTCTCTGTGTTTTTGTTGAGTAGCAGTACGCTCAATTTTCAGCGACTCGCCAACTAAACCACAGAGGCGCAGAGACACAGAGACAAAGTAACACTTCATTGCCCACACAAAATAGCGAGGAGCTAAAAAAAGATGCGTGAGGATTGGCTTTATTCACCCACGGCTCTTATCACCCAGTTGACTTTGGTCGCCTCGCTGTTCTCGATCTTGAACTCTGCCGGGATCAGCTCGCCGTTGAGGCTGTTATAGAAGAAGGAGTTTCCGGTTCCCTTCTCCGCCTCCATTCCAATCTCCATCGTGCCGCGATCGTAGAAGATTATGTAGAAGTCACCCTGGAGCGGCAGTGCCGGAATGTCTATGGCTCTTAAAACGGGAGACTCAAATGAGAAGTAGGCATTCTGAGTGTCGGCAAACTGATAGAGAAGCTTCAGGTCTTCGTCTCTGACCTCGAGGAGGAAATTCTCAGGAATGGGCATGGCAGTGCCATTGTAGCCGTTATGGCCCAGGATGCGTATCTGCTGCAATTTCCACCCGTCCCGGGGAGCAGTGAATTTTACAGTTTCACCGATGCTGTAGGCATAGATGCCCCAATCGTCTACCGCGGAGTATAATGTAGTGTTCATCTGAGATATATTGGCTCCGCTGTCATGAGATAAGACATTCATGGTCGCATTTCCTTCTCCGGCCCCGTCCTGAGCCAGAGACACGCCTGCGAGAGCTGTCAAAAAGACGGCGGAAATCAATAGAATAATCCTGTTCAAGAGATCACCTGATAAGCATAAATGGATTTGTTCCTTATATACCTGGTGCTGGATTATTTGCATTCCTGTTTCCTTAACGACATAAAAAACAGATGATATTCACACTAAGTATGTGTGTCCGATATCTTTTTATAATTAAAGGTGATTTCCCTTGCTTGGTGAGATAATGCATATTCCCGACGGCTATCTCGGACCCTATACCTACATCGCCATGTGGATCATCATGATCCCTATCTGGTACTATGCAGGACACAAACTCGGCAGGGAGCTGCGGTCAAAGCAGGTCCCACTTCTGGCATTGGCTGCAGCCTTCTCATTTGTGATTATGATGTTCAATATCCCCGTTCCCTGGGGCAGCACGGGGCATGCCGTGGGCGGAGCCATAGTGGGAATAGTCCTGGGGCCCTGGGCGGCGGTCATTGCCATATCTGTAGCACTTGTCCTCCAGGCCCTGATGTTCGGAGACGGGGGCATTACAGCCATTGCCGCCAACTGCTTCAACATGGCAGTGGTCATGCCGTTTGCCGCGTTTTACATCTACAAATTCGTAAGCGGCAGCACAGACATCACCTCCTCCCGGAGGACACTGGCCGCGGCCATTGCCGGCTACGTTTCCTTGACAATAGCCGCAGCCTCTACCGGCCTGATGTTCGGCCTGCAGCCGCTCCTGCACAACAGCCCGGAGGGCATCCCCCTTTACATGCCCTACGGCCTGAACGTGGCCCTTCCCGCCATGCTGTTGGAGCATATCTTTGGGTTCTCCTTGCTTGAAGCACTGGTTACGGCCCTGATCTTCGCATACATTCAGAGAACCGACACATCGCTTTTATACGAGGAAAACCTCGCATCTAAAAGGAGCCGGGACAAAAAAGCAGTTGCAGTCTGAGGGATGATCATGGACAGAACTATCAAGAAATTATTCATCGGCCTTCTGGTACTGGTCGTCTTCACGCCCCTGGGCCTTCTGGCCGTGGGAGAGACCTTCGGTGAATGGGGTTCGGAAGAGATAAAAGAGAAGCTCGGATTTGTGCCGCCAGGGCTGGAGAGGCTCTCTTCGCTTTGGAGCGCTCCGCTCCCCGATTATGCCTTGCCCGGAGGTGGAGACTCCACGACAGCAGCCGCGGCAGCTTATATCCTGTCGGCGGTGATCGGAGTTGTGGTATGTGCGGGGCTGCTCTATCTAATCGGAAAGAGGATAGCCAGGGACTGATCGCTCCATCGAACGATCCATCGAAGGTCCATCGAAGGATTCATCAGACGATCCATAGAACAGGCTCAGAGAGCAGCGCTAACTTTTTATCTGCACCACCTTTTTACACACCGAATTTGGATGATACCGGACTGGATGAGGGACGTGGACAGTGGCCCCTGCCGCTTCAAGGCGACGGCAAAAGGCAAGAAGGGCTTCATCGGCAAGACCATTGAGGGTATCCTGGGCTTTTTGCAGGAGGCCTTCATCTCAGAGAGCTTCTCAGGAAGACCCGGCCTCTTGCAGAGCCTGGACCCCAGAGCCAAGATGATCTCGATTTTGGCGGTGATCTTCGCCACCAGCCTGGTATCAGACCTGAGATTATTGATCCTGGTTTACGCCCTGACCGTCCTCCTGGCCGCCGCCAGCAAAATCGAGGTCTGGTTCTTCATTAAGCGGGTATGGCTCTTCATCCCCCTCTTTGCAGGCATCATTGCCGTTCCCATGATCTTCAATGTCTTCATCCCCGGCGATCCGCTCTACATGGTGGCCGTCCTGGGTCCGGGGGCCCACCTGGGGCCGCTGCAACTGCCGGAGAGCATCTACATCACCAGACAGGGGACGGCAGCCGCAATCATTTTCACCATGCGAGTGGCAGCCTGCGTCTCGGCTGTGGTCCTGCTCTTCCTGACGACGCCCCAGCAGATCCTCTTCAAGTCGCTGCGCTCGGTAGGTGTCCCCAAGCTGTATGTCCTGACACTGCAGATGGCCTATCGTTACATATTTCTGCTCATGGACCTCATCCGGGAGATGTATGTGGCCAGGAAGGCCCGGACCATCAGGTCGGCGGGGATGCTCGACGAGCAGAAATGGGTGGGAGGCCGCATAGGATACACAATGGTGAGGTCTCTGTCCATGAGCGAAAAGGTGCACATGGCCATGATGTCCCGGGGATTCAACGGCGAGGTTCATATCATGCAGGAGTTTGAGATGAAGGGCCGGGACTGGCTGGCCGGTGCGGCAGCCCTGAGCCTGAGTTTTCTGCTGGTGCTGCTCTCAGAGAATATCATTTAAATACAAAAAAAAAATAAATTCAAAAAAGAAAATTGGAGATCATGATGGAAGCAATATTTGATTTGAGAAATGTCTCTTACTCCTATGTGGGAAAGATCGACGCCCTGAAGGACGTTACCCTCAAGATAAATAGAGGAGAGCAGGTGACCATCATAGGCTCCAATGGCAGCGGCAAGTCCACTCTGCTGGCCATTTTGGACGGCCTGGTCTATCCCACATCCGGCGAATTTTATGCTTTCGATAATCTGATCTCCGAAGAGGCGTTTGACGCCATTGCCGATAACGAATTCAGAACATACTTCAGAACCAAAGTGGGATTCGTATTCCAGAACTCAGATGTGCAGCTCTTTTCGCCCACCGTCTTCGAAGAGATTGCCTTCGGCCCCATGCAGCTCGGGCTGACGCCCTCGGAGGTCAAAAGCCGGGTGGAAGAGGTCATGGGAATGCTGCAGATCGGAAAATTGAGGGATCGATCTCCCCACACCCTCTCCGGAGGCGAAAAGAAGAAGGTGTGCATAGCCACAGTGCTGGTCAACAATCCCGATGTCCTGCTGCTGGACGAGCCGTCTGCCGGCCTTGACCCCAGAACCCAGCTCTGGCTGATTGAACTGCTCCAGGAGTTGGGCGAAGCCGGCAAGACGGTGATCACAGCCACCCACGACCTGGAGATAATCGACCAGATCAGCAGAAGGGCCATTGTCATGGGAGAGGACCACCGGGTTAAAACAGATGGTGTCGCTGAAGCCGTGCTCAGCGATTATGAGCTTCTGCTGTCATCCAACCTGGTGCATGAGCACACCCACCTGCATGGAAAGCTGGTGCACGAGCACCTGCATGTACACGGGCACGCTCATGAGAAGCATGAACACGGAGAGCATGTTCACGAAGAGCATGAAAATGGAGAGCACCAACATGGGCATATCGGCTCGCATAGCCACCAGCAGCCTGAGCGCAAGAAGGAGTGAGAGGGACATTTATATAATTTATTATTTCTTTTGATTCAGTATTTTATTAATCATTTATCAGTATCTTTACATCTGATTTAAACTACCAAAAGCTTTTTAGTTATACCACCAGATACATAATGATTGATTGTTAATACGGGGGGATCAGATCAAGACAATTGATCCTGCAAAAGATGGGATGGTCCCGTCTTTCCGCACGGCAGTCATTGCAGCCGTCTTCATATTGGCCGCCTTTGTGACAATTATTGTCCGCGTCGAGGATAGAGACATCCTCCTTCCCATTGTTGACAGCATAGCGATTGCTACCAGCGGCCTGGCAGCCTACATCATGTTGCTCGTAGCTCGCCGCTCTCAGGGCAGGTCGAAAAAAGCCTGGACATTTTTGGCGATAGCCATGGCATTTAATACTCTGGGAGAGGCCGGCTGGGCGGCAATAGAGATCATATTCCGCGGCAATCCCTATCCCTCCGTCGCCGACTTCGGATATCTGGCCCTCTATCCCCTCTTCGCTCTGGGCATCCTCCTCCTGCCTTCGATGCCCCTATCCTCCCGAGAGAGACAGAAGATTCTCCTGGATGTGGCGATTGTCATCGTCACGGCTTTGCTGATATTCTGGGTGTTCCTCATCGCCCCCATTGTCGCATCCAGCCAGGAGATCGATCATTACATGGCCTTCTCCGCGGCCTATCCCATCATGGACCTGCTCCTGTTCCTCGCCCTGATCCAATTGATATTCAGAAAGCTGGAGTCGCTGGGCCACTATCCCGCCCTCCTCCTGGCAGCAAGCATGATCGCGTTTATGACCACAGATGCCATCTTCACCGTCCAGGTAAAGCAGGGCACCTTCATATCCGGCAGCATGCTGGATACCGGCTGGGTTGCAGCCTATCTGCTGGTGGCATTGGCAGGAGTGCTCCAGATAAAATCAAGGACTAACAGCCGTGCTGATGATTTCGATCTGCTCAGCGCCAAGAAGAACGAATGGGTGCAATTTTTGCCCTACATGGGAATAGCGGCAGCTTTCTTTTTGCTCATCTGGGGGCACGAATACTCCCACCTGGCCAATTATTCCACGCTGGCGGCTGCCGTCGGTCTGATCATAGTCCTGATGTTCATGCGGCAGAAGGTGGCCTTCGACGAGAGAAATCAATTGCTCAACATGACCCTGTCCGAAATCGAAGAGCGCAAGAGCGCCGAGAGCGCTTTGAGCGAGTCAGAGCGCCGGCTGGCAAAGATCATCGGCTTTCTGCCCGATGCCACCCTGGTCATCAATAAGGAGGGGAAGGTGATAGCCTGGAACCATGCCATTGAGAAGCTGACAGGGATAATGGCTGAGCAGATGCTGGGCAAGGGTGACTACGAATACTCCCTGCCTTTTTACGGCGAGAGAAGGCCGATCCTCATAGACATGGCTGCCAATTACGATCAGTCTTTCGAAAAGAAATATAACTATTATGCCATAAAAAAAATGGAAGACGGAGCGCTTGTCGCAGAATCCTACACGCCCGAGCTGCGAGACGGCGCATATCTGCTGGCCAGCGCCTCCGCTCTCTACGATTCGGAGGGCGACTACTGGGGGGCTATCGAATCCATACGGGATATAACCGACAGAAAGCGCGATGAAGAGGAGCTGAAGAAGTCTAAGGAGGAGGCTATACTGGCCACCCGCGCCAAATCAGAGTTCCTGGCCAACATGAGCCACGAGATCAGAACCCCCATGAATGCCGTAATCGGCCTGACCGACCTGCTCCTGGACGAAAATCTGACGGCCAGACAGAAGGAATATGTGGAGATCATAAAAAGCAGTGGAGATACTCTCCTGGCAATCATCAATAACATCCTGGACCTGACCAAGATCGAAGCCAACATGATTGAACTGGAGAGCCGGCCCATAGAGCTCAAGGGCTGCATCGGGTCCTGCATGGACCTGATGGCAGCAAACGCTGCCGATAAAGGGCTGAAGATGTCCTGCCGGATAGAAGAAGGCATTCCACAATTCATTTTAAGCGATACCACCCGGCTATGCCAGATATTGATCAACTTGCTGCACAACGCTGTCAAGTTCACCAATGCCGGTGAGGTCCAACTCTTGGTATCAGGCCGGAGGATCGATGCCTGCAATAACGGAAACGGCGACGGCCGATATGACATTTGCTTTGCTGTTTCAGACACGGGAATCGGCATTGCCGGAGAGAAGGCGGGCCGGCTGTTTCAGTCCTTTTCCCAGGTTGATGCCTCCACGGCGAGGAGGTACGGCGGAACCGGGCTGGGCCTGGCCATCTGCAAGAAATTGGTGGAGATGATGGGGGGAAGGATCTGGGTGGAGAGCGAGGTGGGCAGAGGATCGACATTCTCCTTCACCATCCCTGTCAGGTCAACCAATCAGATGCCATCCGATGCCCTTGAAACGGCGGCGGCAATGCCGGCGGCAAGCCCCCTAGGCAGCCCCCGGGGCACCCTGGGCAGCGAATTGGCTGAAGGGAGCCCATCGAAAGCAGGCCAGCTTGGAGCCGATCCTCAGGAACAGGATCATAATCAGATTCAAAATCACGATCTGAGCATTTTGCTGGCGGAAGACAATGCCGTAAATCAGATGGTGACCATGAGAATGCTCGATAAGCTGGGATATCGGGCGGACGTGGCTGCCAACGGCATTGAGGTCATCAAAGCCCTGGAGCGCCGCCATTACGACCTGGTCTTCATGGATGTGCAGATGCCGGAGATGGACGGCCTGGAGGCCACCAGGGCCATCAGGAAGATCTGGGAGGAGGGGCCGAAGATCAAGATCATAGCCATGACCGCCTCCGCCCTCAAAGGCGACAGGGAGATGTGCCTGGCGGCGGGCATGGACGGCTACATCAGCAAGCCCACCAGGATCGAGGCTCTTCGGTCGGCTCTCCTGACCTGCTGCTCCTCCAGCTCATCCAGCAAAAAGAAGATAACTTCAGGAATACAATGACCGGAAGATGCAGATCACAGATGACATTCACTCCCTCAAGATAC
This sequence comes from Methanothrix sp., assembly GCA_035353195.1. Classification (GTDB taxonomy): domain Archaea; phylum Halobacteriota; class Methanosarcinia; order Methanotrichales; family Methanotrichaceae; genus Methanothrix. The sequence goes on from DAOPZB010000011.1 coordinate 13,447, forward strand.
CCTTTTCCGTAGACTCCCCGGCAGGCGGAAAGATCCCCAGATTCGTTTATTGCCATCTGATTTTCGGTAGGGAGATATGGCTTATCGACAGCGGTGTGGCCGGATCCGAAGAGACGATTGCAGACTACCTTGAAGCCGAGGGAAGGAGCATGCAGGAGATCTCCACTCTGATTCTCACCCACTCCCATCCCGATCATATCGGAGCTGCAGCGGCTGTTCAGAGGCTGTCCGGCTGCGCTGTGCTGGCCCATGAAGCCGAAAGGGGCTGGATAGAGGATGTGGACTTGCAGGCAGAGGAGCGACCGGTCCCGGGCTTCGGCTCTCTGGTGGGCGGGTCAGTCTTCGTCGAGAGAACGGTTCAGGATGGAGAGATGCTGCACCCGGATGTAGAGAAGAAAGGCCCGGCCTTGCAGGTTTTGCACACGCCGGGACACTCCTCCGGCTCCATCTCCCTCTGGATGGCAAGAGAGGGCGCACTCTTTTCCGCGGATGCCATTCCCGTCAAAGGAGACATGCCCATCTATCAGGACTATTCCGCATCTGTGAGTTCCGTAAAGAGGCTGGCCGCCCTCTCCGGAATCGAGCACCTCCTGGCAGCCTGGGACCGGCCCCGGACGGGAGACGAAGCTTACGGCATAATGGATCAGGCCCTGCAATACCTGGAGGACATCAACAGCAGCGTTCTGGCCGCAGCAGAGGCAGATCCGACAGCCGGGCCCATGCAGATCTGCCAGTCAGTTCTGGGCCGCCTGGGCCTGCCTCAATTTATGGCCAATCCCCTGGTGGCGGCATCATTTCAGTCCAGCCTGAAAGCTAGAGGACCGATTCTTTGATCCCGCAGGGGCCTTCAGTAACATCATCCCTCAAGAGGGGATTGATCCACTACAGGTTGCTACTGGAAGGCCCCTTAACTTGAACCACTCTGTCTTTCAGTTGTCAATCTCATCTCTGAGCCTCTGTGTCTCTGTGGTTTTGTTCAGTAGCAGTAGGCTTAATTTTCAGCCTGGCCAACCACAGAGGCGAGAGAGACACAGAGACAAAGAACCACTTCGTTACCAATACAAAATACCGAGTACCTCCGTTTGACACCAGCCGATCGATCACCGCAAAGATAATGTCCCAGATAGACATAATTTACATAACATGCCCATCAGGCTTCGCATTGCCACATTCAATCTCATGAGCCTGGACGACCGGAAGGACCGGCTGCCCAGCCTCGAGGATCGCATACCCGTCCTCCGCCCCCAGCTCGTGCGCCTGGATGCAGATATCCTCTGCCTGCAGGAGGTCTGCGGCCAGCGAGAGCGGGGAAAGAAGAGGCGTCTGGAAGCCATGAACCGGCTGCTGGAGTGCACGCCCTACGAGGGCTACAAGAGGGTCACAACCGTGGACCCCTTCGCCTCCGGCCAGGAGGTCTTTGAGCATCACAACCTGGTCATCCTCAGCCGCTACGAAATCATGCAGCATGACCAGTATCTGCATGAATATGCCCCCTCCCCGCGCTACAAGAAGGTCACGGCCATTCCTGAGGAGGGCGAAGCCAGGGAGATCTCCTGGGAGAGGCCCATTCTCCATGCCAGGATTCGGCTGCCCAATAACATGATGGTAGATGTCATCAACCTGCATCTCAAGAGCCGAAGGCCGACCAACATCCAGGGGCACAAGCTGAATGACAGGACCTGGAAGACGGCCTCCGGATGGGCGGAGGGGGTCTTCATATCCTCCATGAAGAGGATCGGCCAGGCTCTGGAGACCAGGATTCTCATCGACCAGCTCTTTGAAAGGGACCCCTGCGCCCTGATAGCCGTCTGCGGGGATTTCAATGAGGAGTTTGATGAGGTGGCCATCGAAGCCATCCGGGGCGACGTCGAGAATACCGGGAACATGGACCTGTCCATGAGGGTCATGGTGCCCACGGAGAGGAACATCCCTGAGCCGGCACGATACTCCCTGCTGCACAACGGCAAGGGCAAGATGCTCGACCATATCCTCGTCTCCCGGACGATGCTGGCCTACTTCAAGGGCTCAGAGGTGCATAACGAGCTATTGCATGACGAGTCCATAGTCTTCGCCCCCAAGATCTTCTATCCCGAATCGGACCACGCACCGGTAATCGCCCGCTTCGAGATGCCGGACACCAAGGTCAAGTGGCCAACGGAAGCGGAGGAGGGCGAAGGAGGAGCCAGCAGCGCGGGGGGAGCCGGGGCGGGAGCTGGTAAGGGATACCAGTGCATCAAGAGCGGGAAGGGCAGGTGCAGATAGCTGCAAATGGCGGGTCGGATGGGCAGTACATCACCGCTGATAACGGGCAAGGACTCACTTCATGCCTAACCTAACGGATAGAGGATTCGTGACCCTCCGTGCACTCAATGTATCAAAAATATTTTATAGATTAAAATTAATTTTTAATAAGTCGATATAAAATTCTATGATTTGAGGTCCTCCCCCTCAATATAGCAGGACTCCACGCCCTCCTGGGTGAGCAACTCCAGCAGAATGGCATGATGCTTTCTGCCGTCGACGATGTGGGCCTTCTCAACTCGACTCCGCCCCGCACCACCTGCACACAAGCCTCGTCCCTGATGACGCCTTCGGTCACCCGCCGGTAAAAATCGAAGCCGCGAGCCTCGAAGATGACACTTGCTGGGTCGGCGGAATTCATTTGCAAGCCCTTCACGTTGCCCGTTAACCTAATAATCATGCATAACAATATGGAAGATAGACCAAAATTCATTCCAGGAGCTAAGCAGGAGGATTCATGGCAAGCAAACCAAAGGCGGAACACCAAGCTCGATCGCTGCAGGAAGCTATGAAGATCCTCCAGCAGAGTATGCCTGATATAAGAGAGAGATACAAAGTCAAGTCATTAGGAATTTTTGGATCTTATATCAGAGGCGAGGAGAAAAAATCGAGCGACTTGGATCTGCTCGTAGAATTTTCCGATGCACCTTCACTCTTGAAGTTCATTGCTCTTGAAGACGAACTCTCTGAAAAAATAGGCATCAAGGTGGATCTGGTGATGAAAAGCGCCCTGAAGCCTAACATTGGCCGCCGGATACTGGCAGAAGTGATCCCAGTATGAATAAATCCGGTCGAGACTACAGGGATTTCTTAGAGGACATAGCCAAATATGCAGAAAAAGGTAACGTCCTCGTTGCAGACATCGATTACGATGAGTTCAAGAGCAATGAAGAGAAAATTCTGGCTACGATTCGAGTAATTGAAGTTATTGGCGAAGCAGCCAAGAAAATCCCTAATTCAATTAGAGATAGATACCCTGAAGTGCCGTGGAGCGGACTGGCCCGCATGCGGGACAAGCTAATCCACGTCTATTTTGGAGTTGATACTGAAGTAGTATGGCAAACACTTCAGGAAGACTTACCGCCCCTGCCGGAATCGATCGAAAAAATAATCCTTGATTTGGATAGAAAGCAATAGAGAGGCCATTGAAGAATATGGCCTCTTGTTGCATCCATCCTTTCCGCCATCAGTTCCTGTTGATCATGGTGCCCACGCCCTCCTGGGTGAGCAGCTCCAGCAGAATGGCATGATGCTTTCTGCCGTCGATGATGTGGGCCTTCTCCACTCCGCCCCGCACAACCCGCACGCAGGCCTCCACCTTGGGGATCATGCCGCCCCGGATGACGCCTTCAGTCACCAGCCGGTCGAAGTCCGAGGCGCGGAACTCGGAGATGACGCTTGCCGGGTCGTCGGGATTCATGCGCACGCCCTCCACATCGGTGATGGAGAAGAACTTCTTGGCCCGCATGGCCACGGCCACAGCTCCGGCCACGGTATCGGCGTTGACATTGAGGTTGTTGCCCTCGTCGTCTGCGGCAATGGGCGATATCACGGGAATGTAGCCCTTGCCGGCGGTGATCATCAGGATCTCCGGGTCAACCTTCTCCACGTCGCCCACAAATCCCAGATCGACGGGCTGCATGCCCTCCACCTTGAGAGGAGCCTTCTTTCTGGCCTTCAGGAACATGCCGTCCTGGCCGGACAGGCCGATTCCCTTGCCTCCGTACTTGCCGACGAGATTGACCAGCTCAGCATTGATGTTGCCCAGCAAGACCATGCGGGCAATGCCCAGGGTCTCCTTATCGGTCACCCGCAGCCCGCCCACGAACTCGGCCTTCTTGCCGAACTTCTCCATGGCCTGGGAGATCTCCGGGCCGCCGCCGTGCACAATGATGGGATGAATGCCGATGTAGCGCAG
>DAOPZB010000012.1:0-17350 GCA_035353195.1 Methanothrix sp.
TAAGCGTTACAAGGTATTAAATGTTGCTATGTTATTTTGGAATCTCTACACTAGCAGCAAAGACCACATGCTATCTGAAATGCAGGACTGAGAAGACAGCCGTCCCGGCGGTCGCGTTAGGGGCAGCGAGCAGAAGACGGCGTTGAGGGCGACGTGCGGCTATTTGTAATGTGGGATTATGCATAAGGAATAAGCTTTAGAAAATTTTGTGGCAAAGTCTAAATAGAATAAGTATTGATTTTTTGACAAAGCTCTGCAGTTGAGGAGGCCGTCGCCCAAGGCCCACTAATAGAGGGATGGGATTGGCCGCCGCAAAATGCCTCGCCTGCCTGGATGGCACTCGCAGAGAGCCAATCGACTGCATTCAACTCCTCCTGTGCCAGCTATGCGATCCAGCGAAGGATTGGCCAACACGATGAAGGTAGATTACTAAAACGGAGGTATCATTATAAACACGAAAGAGTTCGAAGCCATTTGGGAGGATAATGACGCTTCTAGCCAGGTTCCAAAGCCAGACTGGACGAAGGCATGGAAGCATATACGCAACGCGTTTCCGTCTCCATACCGCCACAGGCCGGATCCACTGGCAGAAGAGATCGAAAAGGCGATTGTGCTATTAGACGAATTGAAACCCGAAAAACCCGGTCCCGCCTATTTGGGTCCCAATCCGACAGATCCTGAGGGCCCCAATTATGCAGAAACGGAGCGGGCCAAACTCGGAGATAAGCGGGCAAAAGTCAGTGACGTCGTTAAAAAATCGGTTAAACTTTTTGAAGGCCTTCCTAACTGGAACCACCCCCTGACCATGCCTAACGTGATCCCGCCGGCCAATATCGCGGCCATCATCGCGGCGATGATGACGGAGGTGTTCAGTCCCAACATTATTGAAGGGGAATATTCCTGGAAAGTGGCTGCAGCGGAACTTGAATCAGCCGCAATGCTGGCCAGGCTCGTCGGCTGGGATCCTTGTGCGGCCAGGGGCCTTTATACCTTCGGCGGTTCAGGCTGTTATCTATATGGCTTGAAGTACGCCCTTACTCGAGTCCTGGGACTTCAGTCCCGCCAGACTGGGATCCGAATTGACGCCAAAATACTGGTATCTCAACAGGGCCATTACTGCAAAGAAAACGCCTCCGACTGGGCGGGGCTCGGAATGAATAATATCGTCGATATTAAAACTGATATCGATACCAACGCCATGGATCCACAGGACCTGGAAGAGAAGCTTAAGGCCTTTCATGACCAGGGAATCCCGGTGGTTTCCGTGATCTGCACCATGGGCACCACAGACGCTAACGCCTTTGACCCGGTGGCCAAAGTGCGGGAATTGATCGATAAATATCCCAACCCCGCTCCTTACGGCAAAACATTTCTCTATTGCGATTCGGTCATTGGCTGGTCCTGGCTGACGTTCGCCAAATATGATTTCATCGACAATCCGCTGGGCTTTTCCAAGAATATCCTGTCAGTGATTCAAAGAAACTATGAGGCTATCAAGGGCATGTCATACGCAGACGCCATAGGCTGTGATTTTCACAAAGTTGGCTGGGCCCCATATAACTGCAGTCTTTTTGTCTATAAAGATAGAGTCGAATTTGAATATCTAATGCGGCGTCCTGGTTCCCAATACCTGCAAGAACGGACCTCCTATAATCCAGGGCTATACACCTTGGAAGTCTCTCGCTCCGGGTCATACGCCATGGCAGGCTGGGCGACCTTGAAGTATTTCGGGTATGAAGGATTTCAAGCTATTTTGGGCGGAATTTTGGAGATGCAGCATTATTTGCGCCAAAAAATCGCTGAACATGGTGACATCGTTTGCGTCAATCCCGATGATTTCGGTCTGGTTACCCTGTTCAGAGTTTACCCAAAAGGAACCAACGCTCTGGAACAATATCAGAAGGAACTGAGCGATCCAGAGGCGAAGGAGGAACTGAAACGGAGCAACGAATTGCAGCAAAAAGTGGCCGATCTGCTATGGAATTGGTTCCGCACAGGCTATCAGCACCCGGTGTTTGGATACGCGCCTTATATCAGCTATACCAGCGGCTTTCGCCATACGGAGTATAACCGCGCGAAAACGGATCCGGATGCGGTAATATACGCCCTGAAGTCGTTTCCTATGAACGTCAATATCGATGCTCATTCTATGAAAACGCTAATCAAGCTGGTCCTCGCCGCCAGAGATGAGGTAAGCAAATCAAGATGATATAACTGGTATCGGACCTGTCTTTTGACGACGAGGATTATCAAAAAAAGTGCTGCAGGAATGCATCCGGGATTTGAGTAAGTCACTGCAGCAGCCCACCTGTCAATATTTCTTCTCTCCTCACGAGCGCCCTCTCTTGAATGAGCGGGAGATAACGCGCCGCCTGATCGTCGGTTTGAGAGCAGGATTCATCGGGCTTCTCGGGATTAACGACTCTGTCAGGCTGGTAGCAGCAGAAGAACCATTTCTCCTTTTCATCGCTTTCCTTGATGCGTTTGCCAACTGAGGCAATTGCCTTTCTCAGGCCAATGGCATCTCTGATGGTCTCATCCATCATGGTGCGGCCGGCAGGCTCATCCATCATGGATGTTGCCACATCTATTGAGGCGATCATGGGATAGAAGGGCGATGTGGTGCCGTGCATCATGAATGATTCATTAAACACATCCTTTTCGAGATTGGGGTTCTTCGTATTGACCTTTATATGGATCATGGAGGCCATTGAAAAGGCGGGCAGCATCTTATGCGTTGACTGCACGGCAAATATGGTGGTCCTGTCCAGCTCATGGTCGAAGCCCATGGCAAACCGGCCATTATAGACGGGATGAAACTTCGCATAGGCATACCAGGCTTCGTCGAAGTGAATTCGAGCGACGCTCTCGGAGAGCAGATCCACCACCGCATTGGGGCCGATCATGCCATATAGATCTGATGGCGCGGATGATATCAGCCGCATTAGCGGTATTCGGCATCAGTCGCAGCCTGCCGCACTGTCTGCTCTCTCAGCTCTTCCTCGCTGGGTATATCGGCATCCAGTATGATGCACCCAAATCTATGATTGGAGTTGACCTGACTCAAATCATCACAAGCCCTGCCGGCCAGGACCATTGGGTAACCCAGGCTCTTGATTGCCTCCTCCAGACGGCTCATGGCCAGAATTGCTGCCGATTCTGTATCCTCTTTTTTGCCTGAGATAATTAATATCGGAAGTTTATGCGACATCATTCATCACCTTCTATTCATCTCTTTTAGTCTTCCTCGGCTTCTTATGGACTTCACTCTGACAGGTCTGATTTTCCTTGATGTATTCCAGCTCGGAACCTGCCACCACATTCACTGTCTGATCGACGTACTGGACACAGCCGACCTCCTGGAGTTCTTTATACTGATATATCCTGGGTCCATACTGGTATCCGACCTTGCCCAGCCATTCCTTGGGGTAGCCGACCTTGGTGCTCTCCACGACTCCGTTACAAACCTCATTGACCAGTCCGTTGCTGTACTTTACAATCAGTGAGTCAGACAGCTTCCACCAGTCGTGTATGACGGAGAGGGCATTTCTGGTGCAGTAGTCGGTTAAAAACTTGCAGCATTCATCAATTCCCAGAGATTGATAGATAAGAGCGGCTTTTTCCTCAATCTCTCGCTGTCTGTGCAGCTCCTCCTTCTCAATCCTGCTCTGCTCCATCTGTATGTCTTTGATCATATGGCAGTATCGAAGCATTGCCCAGTTGGTTATGAAATTGAAAGCCCACCAGGCAGAGTTGTGGTCGAAGAGGGATCTTTTTCCACAGTTCAGCTCTCCAGGAAGGGAATTGACTCCCGCATAGATGGGCATGTAACACGTCTCTGAAGGCTGAGCATATCCAAACCAGCATACTCCTCCCAGCGGGTCGGGAAGCTGGCCTCGTGCCTGGGTGATGTAGCTGTAGGAACAGAATATGGGTGATATCGGCCTGGGCCATGCTCCAGGCTTGATCTCACCCGGCGGGAAATATTCATGAGAATCAAACTCGCCGTCATCGCGGTAAGGATTGCCGTAGGGACCGGCTGCAAGTCCCGTGGTCAGATCATAGACCGTGCCCTCGTAATGATCCCTGAAGATCTGGAAGGTATCTTTGGTCCTCAGCTTGCGTTCGGGCACCAATGAGAAGGGATACTCATCCGACCAGGTGTCCTTGACATAGGGGCTGAATTTTCGAGATGGGGCCAGGCGGCGATACACACTGTAAAGTCGAGCCAGAGAATAGTAGGGGTGGGCGTATTCTCCTGTAGAGAAGGTCTTGAGCCAATCGAGCATGCCTGCACCGTCCCACCATCCCAGGGATTTTGCTACATCATGAAGGTTGTCGGAAAAGATCATATTGACTTCATCTTCACGATCGATTTTTCGGATCCTGAATGTATTTGAAGCCACGAAGACCTCTCCATCGGGCACTCTCTGCGCCACCCAGAGACCTTTGCAGCCGTCCAGGGTGCAACTGGACATCTCCAAGACCCAGGCTTCCCTGGTATCAGCAAAGATGAGAGTCTCACCTGTGCCATAAATTCCGTATCTGTCTATCAGTTCACCTACCTTTTCGACAGCTTCTCTGGCCCCTGTGCACCTTTCCAGAGCAATGTTGGACAGCTCAGAGCTATAGAAGATGCGCTCTCCGGGAGAGTAATCAGCTTTCATTTTGGCAAAGTCGGTGCATTCCGAGCACATGAGCTGATGTTCATTCATTATGCCGTAGCTTCCCGTGAGGTAGCCGTAGGTCTTCTCGACCTCATCGATGTATGAGACTTTGGTTGAGCCGGCTTTGCCGCCGCCGGACTGATCGTCAGATCCTGAGTTGGGATCATATTGAACTTCCCGCATTGTGCCTTTTGAGTGTTTGGCAGCAGGAACGTAAACCAGCTTGTTTCCCTCATCCATCAGCTCATGCCCGGAAATGCATGGACCGAATCCATCGTTTGTATGCCCGGTGAACATTGATCCGTCGTGGCTTGCGCCCGGAGTTACGACGAATATTGTACATCCGTGATTTCTCTCTATCTTCTGCTGATCCTTTTTTGCCATGATCCGGGTAAGGTGCATTATTGTAGATATATTTTTTGTATCAACTAACTCAATTTAATTAATTATTGAATTCAGTTAACCCAGCCGAAGTCTTGCTAATTAAGGAAATATTAATACAATACTATCATTTTATATGAATTCAATTTTTAATTATAATTATTATGTCAAAATGAGCTTCTTTATCGAATCCAAAAAGCTGCCGCAGGTGAAAATATGCTTTCAAGAAAAAATATCCTCAAACGGATAAGGTTATTCACAGGAAGCCTGTAAACATGATCGTCGGCCTGTTCAATGGCCATGGCAGCGATTTTGTGGGAACTGCGACTGTCGGATCATCCGAGGCCATAATACTTGGTCTGCTTGAGGATTGGCATAGCTTGCTTGACGTTTGCCGCGACTGCATCCCTGCAGAATAATCCTTCCGGCTTCTCGCCCTATTTCCTGATCAGCCTCTTGATCTCCTCGACAGTCGCAGCTCTGCCCACCATCACCGATTTGCCGTCGATGTAAAGGGCAGGGGTCATCATCACACCCCGATCCATTATTTCCTGAATGCTGTCCACCTTGACCACCTCGGCTGAGACTCCCGATTCTGCCACGGCCTTCTCCACATTCTTGAGCAGGCTCTTGCACTTGGCGCAGCCTGTTCCCATGACCTCGATCTTTACCATTTTACCACCATTGATTCGATGTGCTTCTGTGCCTCTGTGGTTTTGTTCGAGAAGCCTTTTTACGCTATCGCTCCGTAGACCACGCCCGCCAGGGTTGACATGAGCACCACCAGGACTATGTAAACGGCGCCTTTCCTTAAGCCGATTATCCTGGTGATCACTATCATGCTGGGCAGGGATAGGGACGGCCCGGCCAGCAGGAGGGAGAGCGCCGGCCCGGCGGCGGTCACACCGCTGCTGTAGCCGAAGAGCGAGCCCACTATCGGCACCTCAAGGAGCGTGGGCATGTAAAGCAGAGAGCCTATTAGCGACGCCACCAGGCAAGAGAAGAAGCTGCTCGTGCCAAAGAGGCTCCTGATCCACTCCACTGGCAGAAAGTAGCCAATGATTCCTGTGATGAATGTGCCCATGACCAGCAGGGGAAAGATCTTCCTGGCCAGCCACATGGTTTCAGACAGAAAGCTCTCTCTCTCCTCCGGCAGGTAGTATCTCATCATCAGAAAGGCAGCTACTGCTATCAGCGCCGCCACTATGGCAACCTTTGGCAGCATCTGCAGAGCGCTTGATGTCGCAGCCAGCAGCACGCCGACCAATGCGGCCATGAAGACGCCGGTTATGTAGTTGGGGCGGCCCTCCTCTGCGGGATCTTCGCCGGCCTGGACGAAATCCTGAATTGAATCCCGATTTGAATCCTGATTGGAATTCGCTTCCGGTGCGGCTCTGCAGCCCTCTTTGCCCCCGCCCCTCTGGAATATGGCAGCCATGATGAGGCCGATAACAACCGCCATCCCAACCGCCGCCACGGCGCGGGCAACGCCGAGGTCCAGCCCCAGCACCCTTGCCGTGAGGATAATGGCCATGAGGTTTATGGCCGGGCCGGAGAAGAGAAATGCAGTGGCCGGGCCGATTCCCGCCCCCCTCTTTTCGATCCCGGCAAACATGGGCAGGATGGTGCAACTGCATACCGCCAGAATTGTCCCGGAGGTGGCAGCCACGCTGTAGCAGAGCCACTTGGGCGCGTTGGCACCGAAGTATTTGAGGACGGTCTCCTTATGCAGCAGAGCGGCAATGGCACCGGCAATAAAGAAGGCCGGCACGAGACAGGTCAGAACGTGGGCGGAGAGATAGTCGAGCAGCGTGGACAGGCCCGCCTGAAAAGCTCCCGCGATGGTTAAGGGCTCCGTATCTATCAACTCCTAATCTTCAAAGACTTCTCTAAAATGCGGCCCGCCTCGGTGAGCTCAGAGATCTGCTTCAAAGCCATGCCGTCGACCAGGCGAATCAGATCGAATACCAGAGGATCATTTATGCGGTAGAGCGTCTTTTTACCGTCGATCCTTCGCGCCAGGATGCCGGCCTCGTGGAGCATTGAGAGGTGCTTGGAGATGGTGGACTGGGACCGGCTGAAGGCGGGCAGGATCTCGCAGACGCAGCGCTCGCCACCGGAGAGGAACCCGAGCAACTCCAGGCGGGTGGGATCGGAGAGGGCGGCGAGGATTTTGGCGCGCAGCTCCGAGACGGATTTGTCGGACATGATGAGATGATGGTGGGATGTATTCAGATATAAACGTATCGCGATATGGCGAATTGTAGTTGCTTAAGAAACCATGATCAGAATACAAGAATCCCTGCAGCCCAGTTGAGAGGACGGTGCGACAAAGCCTTTCCAAAAGGTATTTATTTTATCAAATGATAATAATTAAGTGTTATAGAGTTGATGAGTATGCTAAGCTCAAAAGAACTGGAAAACATGGGGAAAGCCATCGAAGAGATCGGCACAGCAAAAACCTGCATCACTACCAATATTTTAAAAGAGGTTAAGGATATAGTCCTGGAAAAGGGTCTGGATGCAGCAGATCTTTTCGCTTCTCAGCTCACGGGGACCGATGAGAACACAGAACTCTCTCGTGTTCTAAAAATATGCAGGAAATATAATTTAGGGAGAGAAGCCATTGCCAATATAATTGACAAGCTGGACGCCATCGAATCAGGAAAATGGTGAGATCCCGACTATTTCCGCAGAGGACACAGAACTGGCAAAGATAAAGACAATCAAATCCTCCGGTACAGCGTCGTCCTCTGCACTGCTTTTTTCCCCCGGCTCTCGATGATCCGGCGCAGATCTTCCGTCGATATGCTGGATGCCTCGCAGGGGTTTCTGGCTATGCCCTCGTCCATAAGAGTTCCGCCCAGGTCGTTAGCCCCCCAATCCAGAGCTGCGCCTGCGGCCTCGCGCCCCAGCTTGGTCCAACTCGCCTGGATGTTGGTGATGTGAGGATAGAGGGCCACCCTGGCCAGAGCATGCATCTTGAGCCTGTCCAGCAGGTCGGCTCCCGCTGCACCTCTCGCCCCAGGCTCCTGCCCTCCGCCGGTTGTCCCAGCGAGCATGCCCCTCATCAAATCCCTTCCCAGGGGATTGTTCTCGGCTATGAAGGGAAGCAGCACCATCTCGGTGAATCCACCAGTCTCTGCCGCTATCTCCCGGATGACCTGAAAATGAGCCAGCCGATCCTCCAGACTCTCCACATGGCCGAAGAGGATGGTTGAGGTTGTGGGAATTTTCAGGCGGTGGGCAGCGGTGATGATATGCCGCCACTCCTCTGTCCTGAGCTTGTCCGGGCAGATGAACTGCCGCACCGTGTCAACCAGTATCTCCGCCGCCGTGCCCGGCATGGAGCCCAGCCCCGCCCTCAAGAGCTCCCGGAGGGACTCCTCCACCTCGACCGCGGAATTATTGGACATATGCAGCACCTCCATGGGCGAATAAGCGTGCAGATGCAGTTTGGGAAAGGCGCTATGGATGGCCTCCAGTATCCCGCAGTAATCCTCCAGGGCCATGTCGGGATGCAGCCCCCCTTGCAGGCAGATCTCCGTCGCCCCCTGATCCACCGCCTCCGCCGCCCGGCTGAGGATCTCTTCATGGCTGAGGGTGTAGGGCTCATGGTGCTTGAAGGAGCAGAACCGGCAGGTACCCGTGCACCTGTTGGTGAAGTTGATGTTCCTGTTTATGACAAAAGAAACGTCATCGCCGCAGCTCGTCTCCCGCAGGGCATTGGCCAGCCGGAAGAGGCGCAGGGGCTGATGCCACAGCTCCATCAGATCGGCCTGGGAGAGATATGCTGGATGGGCAATAGATTTATTATCGGCTGCAATGGCTGCCATGGCATTGAGGGCTTCGGATTGCACAGCCGGTGAGGCATTGGAGATCATGATGATCCTGACTCTCTAGAGCTGCTCTTCTGAGCGGCTCTCCATTCTCCTTTCTTTTGGAATCTGGCTGACCAGCATTCCATGGGAGTACAGTCCGCACCCAAGCGCATCCCCTCTATAAAATACCACCACATAACCCGGCTGGCAGGCGTCCGGATTGCAGTACTCCGGGAGGCTCTGGCTGGCCCCTTGCAGGAAGAGCAGGGCCTCAGCCCGCTCCAGGTGCACCAGGTTCTTGCTGGCATGCCTGCCCAGGACCTGCAAGGCGGCTGTGGTGGGCTTCCAGGGCCGGTCCTTGCAGCTCATGATGCGCATTCCCAGCGACTCGTAGCTGTAGCGAGGCAGGTCTCCCTCCGATATGGCCCAGATGCTGTTCGCCTTTTTAAAGAACTGCAAGCCCGAAAAGGCCTCAATGCCCATGCCGAAACGCTCCTGCCACAGCTTTGCCACCCGCAAGGGCTCGATGGGCTCAAAGACATTCCTGACTCTATTCCTTGACGATCCTGGCAATGTAAAACCCTCCTGTGTCGTTGAGGTGAGGATAGTAGCGGGCCGTCCGGTTCATGTCTGGAGACAGGCTCCTGCCCTCCCATTCTGTGATCCCCGGACACTCCAAAAGCCCGGGGAGGACGACCTTCTCCAGCCGGAATCCTGGACAGCCGGACTGTCCGGATTGATCATCATGCCCCAGAGCCTCCTGGACCACCAGCTCATTCTCCTCCGGAGCATAGGTGCAGGTGGAGTAGACCACCACCCCGCCGGGCTTCGCCAGCCGCAGGGCGCTCTTTAAGAGGCCGACCTGGAGGACGTGCAGCTCCCTGGACCGGACGGCATTGCAGCGGGTGAGCGTCCCCGGACCGCGCCTCTCCCGCCCCTCCGAGGAGCATGGCGCATCAACCAGCACCCGATCGAAGCTGCCCCGGGGAAACATCCGGCCGTCGTAGCGGGTGATGGCCACATTCATGGCCCCCAGCCTCTCGCAGTTGGAGCGCAGGGCGGCCACCCGGGCCAGCGACGGCTCATTGGCCACCACCAGGCCGCGATCTTCCATCATCTGGGAGATCTGGGTGGTCTTGCTGCCCGGCGAGGCGCACAGGTCCAGCACAGCCTCACCGGGCCGGGGATCGAGCACCAGGGGCGGGGCCATGGAGAGCTCCTCCTGAATGTGGATGTTGCCGAGCAGATTCTCCAGGAGCTTCCCGGGGCTGGCCGCGTCCAGCTTGAGCCCCAGGGGATACCAGGAGAAGCACTGATAGGGCACGCCCGCCTCCTCCAGCCGCCCCAGCAGCGCTTCTCTTTTGATCTTCAGGGTGTTGATGCGGGCGGAGCTGTAGAGGGGAAGGCTTTGAACCGCCCGAAAGGCCTGAAAATCCGGGACGATTTCCCTGTATCTATCCAGAGGGGCCATGAGATCCATGCGAGGTTTGAGGGCATCCCGGCAGAAATAGATTTGCAGGAGCAAAAGGATTTAATAGTCGGATCGCGAGCAAGCTGATCGCGAAAGCTCTATTATGGTTTTCGCAAAGGACGGTGAAGATTTGTTTAGAAGCCAGGAAGGATCTTCCGCAGGGGGATCCGATCCAACTGCTCCAATAGAAGTTGGAAAAGAGTACGACGTCAAAATTGAGGACATTGCCAGGGAAGGCGACGGCATTGCCCGAGTAGAAGGTTTTGTGATCTTCGTAGCCGATACCAAAGTAGGCGACGAAGCCAAGATCCAGATCGATAAAGTGATGAGGCGTTTCGCCATCGGTCATAAGATCTGATTGCTTTTCTAAAGGACGGTGAAGTGTTATGGCAAATTTCAATGATGACCGGTCCTCTATGAGCACACCAGCTCCGGTAGAGGTCGGAAAAGAGTATGATGTCAAGATCGAAGACATTGCCAGAGAGGGCGACGGCATAGCCAGAATTGAGGGATTTGTGATCTTCGTAGCCGACACTAAAGTGGGCGACGATGCTAAGATCCAGATCGACAAGGTTATGAGGCGCTTCGCCATCGGCCATAAGGTGTAAATTACAGGTTTGTGCATTTCAGGTCGGTGGCTCATTGAGCCCGACCTTAATATTAATTTTAATTATCCAAAATAGCTTTTAGATCCCCTAAAAACAGGTCGATATTCTCCCGGCTCATGTGCCTCATCAGTATCAGCCGCAGCGCCCTGTTCGGCTCGCGGGTCATGGAGACATGCCAGTCCCTCTCCATCAACTCTTCGCGCACCTTTGCAGGCTCCGGGACTCGCAGAGCTACCACATTCATTATGGGATCGATGACGGGAAGGACGCCCATCTTTCGCGCCCCGGCCAGCAGGTGTCGGGTGAGGTCCATGCAGTAGTCGACCATCTCCTTGAAACCCTCCCGGCCCAGGTGCATCATCACCGCGTAGGTGGCGGCAGCCGCCGCCCCGCTCCTGGTGCCGGTGAGCGACGCCTGCTTGGGGCGGGTGAGGTAATGGGTGTCGGTCTCCAGGGCGCTTATGCACTCTTTTCCCCGGAAGAGCAAGCCCCCGGCGGGAATAGTGCTCATGCCCATCTTATGGGGATCGATGGTGATGGATGAGACCCCCGGCACGGAAAAGTCCCAGGCGATCTTTTTATCCAGGAAGGGCAGCACAAATCCGCCGAATGCGGCATCCACATGCAGGTGAATTCCCCTCTGCTCGGCCATGGCCGCCAGCTCGGGTATGGGGTCCACCTGGCCAAACTCAGTAGTTCCGGCTATGCCCACCAGGGCCACGGTGTTTCTGTCCAGCAGGGACTCAACCGATGAGAGATCGACCTTGAGGCTTTCGTCTAGCTCCGCCTTTCTCACCTCCAGGCAGAGGAGGTCTCCGATCTTATCGAACGAGAAGTGGGCCGATGCCGGGACCACGATATTTCCGTCCCTCCTGCCGGCTTCGTTTCTGGCTGCCCGGATGGCCTGGATGTTGGACTCCGTGCCCCCGGTAGAGACATAGCCCGAGGCGCTGGGGCAGCCCAGCATCTCCCCCAGCATCTGCACCACCTTCACCTCCAGATCGGCCACGCCCGGAAACAGCCCCGGGTCACCCAGGTTCGTCTCCATGAACATGTCGTGCGCTTTTACGGCTATGGGGTGCGGCAGAGTGCACATGGTGGAGAAGAAGCGGTCATAGCTGTAGTCCTGCGCTCTCGTCTCCTCCAGGATGCGCATTACGGCATCTTCGGGAAGGGCTTTGTCTCTCATCTTTCAGTCCCTCTGATCTCTCATTTGATTGCTTGTGGGCTCATTTCCCAATGCTTATTGCCCGTTTTTAAGGTTCCCTGTTCCTCAAAGCATTTAGCATGAGGATCTTCTCGCTTCTGGCCACCGTCTCCCGAACTGTGGCCACAGCATCGATGTTGGCGGATATGCTGGTGATGCCGATCTCCACCAGCCTCTTGGCCATCTCCGGATAGGAGCCGGCCTGGCCGCAGATGGAGGTCTTGACCCCTGCCTCATTGCACTGCTCCACCACAAACTCGATGAGCTTGATGACCGCAGGATGAAGCTCCGAGTACAGCCCTGCCACGTTCTCGTTGTTCCTGTCCACTGCCAGGGTGTACTGGGTGAGGTCGTTGGTTCCGAAGGAGATGAAGTCGATTCCGTCGGCGATGAAGTCCTCGATGGTGAGCGCGGCTCCGGGCGTCTCCACCATGATGCCCACATCGATCTTCTCCAGGTCCAGGCCCTCATCGACCATTATGGCCTTGGCCTTCTGGAATTCGCGGACGTGCTGCACCATGGGCAGCATTATGCCCGCATTGGTGAGACCCATCTCATGCAGCTTCTTGAAGGCTCTGATCTCCAGCCGGAAGTGATCGGTCTCGGTGAGGTCGCGGCGGATGCCTCTCCAGCCCAGCATGGGATTGTGCTCGTGAGGCTCACCCTCGCCCCCCTCCATGGCCCGGAACTCGTCTGTGGGAGCATCCAGGGTTCTGACCCAGACCGGACGGGGGAAGAAGGCGTCGGCCACGACCTTGATGCCCTTGACCAGCTCGTCGATGTACTCCTCAGTCTTGCCGTTCTTGATGTACCAGTTGGGGGTTTTGCCCAGGCCCAGGATCATGTGCTCGATTCTGAGCAGGCCCACTCCGTCGGCCATGGTTGCCGCCGCTGCCTCTGCTCTATCCGGCTCGCTGACATTGACCTTGATCTCAGTTGCGGTTATGGGCTTGGAGAATACCACGCCGCCCGCACTGGCTGCGGATGCCGGCCTGGCCGGCGATGCCAGTGCCACCCGACCCTCATAGACGATGCCCTTGCCGCCGTCGACTGTGATCTCCATGTCGTCCCTCAGGATGGCTGTGGCCTTCTTGGTGCCGACCACCGCCGGACAGCCCAGCTCCCGGCTGACAATTGCGGCGTGGCAGGCCATGCCGCCCTCATCGGTGACAATGGCCCCGGCGCGCTTCATGCCCGGAACCATGTCCGGCATGGTCATCTTGGTGACCATGATATCGCCCTGCTTGACCTTATCCAGCTCCCTGCCACTGGTGATGATTCGCACTATGCCTGTGGCCACTCCCGGAGCCGCTCCCAGGCCCTGGAGGAGGATCTTGCTCTTATCCGGAGCTGCGGCGGGGCCGGCCTCCTTCTTGGCAGCGGCGATGGTGGTGATGGGCCGGGACTGGAGGATGTAGATCTTGGCCTTCTCCACGCCCCATTCGATGTCCTGGGGTATTCCATAATGCTTTTCCAGGATCTCGGCATAGCCGGCCAGCTTTATGGCCTCGCTATCCTCAAGCACCACGGCCTCCTTCTTCTCAGCCGGGACACTGACTGTGACCGTTTTAAGGGTCTTGGGGTCCCGGATGATCATGATCTCCTTGCTGGCGATGTACTTGCTGATGATCTTCTTGGAGGCTCTATCCACCACGAAGTTGTCGGGGGAGACGCTGCCGCTCACCACGGACTCGCCCAGGCCCCAGGCGGCTTCGATGACCACCAGGGGCTCGCCGGTGGATGGCTGGGAACTGAACATCACGCCTGATTTCTCGGAGTCGACCATCTTCTGGACTATGGCCGAGAGGTTGACTTTGTCGTGCTCGAAGCCCTGCTCCACCCGATAGAATATGGCCCGTGCCCCGTAGAGAGAGGCCCAGCATTTGCGCACGGCATTGAAGACATCCTCGGCTCCGCGCATGTTGAGGTATGTCTCCTGCTGGCCGGCGAAGCTGGCATCGGGCAGGTCCTCGGCGGTGGCGCTGGAGCGGACGGCCACGAATACCGGCCCGCCCTCTCGCTTGCACATCTCTTCGTAGCGGGACTTTATGGCCTTCTCGATGTCCTCAGGCACCTGGGCCTGCATGATCAGCTTCTTGGCCGCCTCTTCGGCTTTGTGCAGCTCTGACTCCTGATTGACATCGACGTCCAGGGCTTCGAAGAGCTTTTTGGCAATTCCCGCCCGGTTGATGAAGTCCCGGAAGGCCTGTGCCGTGACTGCGAACCCGCCCGGTACGGGAACGCCGATATTTATCATCTCACCCAGGCTTGCACCCTTGCCGCCCACTACGGAAAGATCATTCTTTCCAACTTCCTCCAGCCATACGACTGCTTGCATCAGATCATCCATCCAAATGAGAGCCTTTTTTTATCTGCCCACCCCTCACCCATTACCTTATATGAAGCTTTCACAGGATATATAGAATATATACAAAAGCATTTATGCAGGAGAGGGCAGAGAGAGCGATTTCATGTTCAAACGTTTTTGCGGAGCGGCAGATGCTTTGCAGATGCTTTTAGAGCGCTGCCGGCCCCTGGAGAGGATTGAGAGCCTGCCCGTCGGCCAGGCAGCCGGCCGCATCCTCTGCCAGGATGTCCTCTCTCCGGTGAGCCTGCCGGGATTCGACCGGGCAGCCATGGACGGCTACGCCGTGCGGTCGGCGGACACCGCAGGCGCGAGGCCCCATGCCCCCGTCTTCATCCAGGACTTCCTCCCGGCCAGGACCGGCCAGCCCGTCCCCTCAAGGTACGATGCCGTGCTCATGCTGGAGGATGCAGAGATACGCGGCAGCACATTGCAGTCCACGGCACAACTGCATTCCGGAAAGAACGTCTCCCGGGTGGGCGAGGACATCGCCGCCGGGGAGAGGGTCTATTCCGCAGGCCACACCATCAGGCCTCCGGATGCTGCGCTCCTGCTGGCTCTGGGGATAGAGGAGGTTGCTGTATGGCATAGGCCGAAGGTCACGATCATCCCCACGGGAGGAGAGCTGGTGGAGCCTGGGGAGCGCCCCCTATCTCCGGGCGAGGCCTATGAGATCAACGGACTCATGGCCCGGCTGTATGCCGGGAGATGGGGAGCTGAGGCGGTGAGGACGCAGATAGTCCCGGACGACGAGGGGCTCATTCGCGACGCAGTGGCCAAAGCCAGCCAGGATTCTGACTTCATCATCGTCATCGGCGGCACCTCCGTGGGGGAGAAGGACTATGCCCCCCGGATGCTGGCCGAAAATGGGGAGCTGTTTGTGCATGGCGTCCGGCTGCAGCCGGGAAAGCCCACCGCCATTGGCAGCATAGGCGAAAGGCCGGTGGTCTGCCTGCCCGGCTATCCGGTGGCCATGCTCTCCGACCTTTACATCTTCGTGCGACCCGCCCTGCAGAAGATCGGCCGACGGAATGATCACCTGCCCCGGATTGCCGTGCCCCTGGCGAGGAAGATCCCCTCCCGGCCGGGCTATCTCAGCCTGGTGAGGGTTGCGATCCGGGAGGGCCGGGCCGAGCCCATCATGATCTCCGGGGCGGGGATACTCAGCTCCGTGGCGAAAGCAGACGGCTTTGTGGTGGTGGCCGAGGAGAAGGAGGGGCTGGAGGCCGGGGAGGCTGTGGAGGTAATCCTGTTTGAATAGGGCTCTTTCGTGGCCCTCGCTATTCCTGTAGGTGGTGAAGTGGTTCTTTGTCTCTGTGTCTCTCTCGCCTCTGTGGTTGGCCAGGCCGACAATTAAGCCTACTGCTACGGAACAAAACCACAGAGGCACAGAGGCACAGAGACGAGCCGGCGACTGAAGAAAGAGAGATAAACGAGAGCCTGTGATAAAATCATAGGAGAGAGAAAATGAGCCTAAAAAGAGATGACTTGGATTTTGCATTCCTTAAAGAGAATATGATGGGTCCGAACGCGATGAGGATCATGGAGGAGATGACGCAGTCCCTCAAGCTGGAAAAGGGCATGAGGATTCTGGACCTGGGCTGCGGCAAGGGCCTGACGTCCATCTACCTGGCCAAAAACTTCGACGTCAAAGTATTCGCCACAGACCTGTGGATCAGCGCCACAGAGAACTATCAGAGGTTTAAGGCGCTGGGGCTTGAGGACAGGATAGTTCCCATTCATGCCGAGGCGCACGCCCTGCCCTTTGCCGAGGAGTACTTCGACCTGGCGGTGTGCGTCGATGCCTATCACTACTTCGGCCACGAGCCGGATTATCTGGCCAAGCACCTGGCTCCTCTGGTCCGGAAGGGGGGAGATATTGCCGTGGCAGTCCCCGGCCTGAAGGAGGATTTTGAGGAAGGAGCGGTTCCCCAGGAGATGCAGCCCTTCTGGCAGGAGAACATGAATCTGTACTCCTGCCAGTGGTGGGAAAATCTGTGGCAGGCCTCGGAGATCACCCGCACCAGGGAATGCAAGGAGATGAAGTGCTGCCGGGAGGCATGGGACGAATGGCTCCTCTGCGACAACGAGTACGCCAGAAGGGATATAGATATGATGAAGGCCGAGGGAGGGAAGTACTTTAACATCGTCTATATCTCAGCTACCAGAGTGTAGAGACGATTAAGAAATGGTTCTTTGCCTCTGAGTCTCTGTGCCTCTGTGGTTTAGTCGGTCAGTTAGCGATAATCAATCCTACTGTTACGGGACAAAACCACAGAGGCACAGAGGCACAGAGCGATTAAAGGATTTTTGCTGGGACGTTGTATTACCTTGAGCGCAGAAAACAGCGAGGGAGACTAAAAATTGCAGAGGCGAAAAGAGAGACTGCCTACCAGGGCATCTCTTCCTTCATCTTCTTTATGTACTCCTTCTTCGCCATCCCCCGGCACGCCCTGAGAACCACCTTCATCTTTTCGCCGTGCTCTTTTAGCCACTGGAATTTGTCGCATGTCTCAAGGTCATTGCAGGAGCTGCACAGCTCGTATCCCCGGTCCCTGGCGCAGATTCTGATGGTGCAGTCCGGCGGCCCGCCGCCGTTCTCGCAGCCGGCGCAGCGGGCGTACTTCTCGGCCCACTCCAGCCCCCGGTCCACGGCTGCCCAGTCTATGGCCTCGCCTCCGGGAACAAAGGGAGACCACATGGGGATCTGGCAGTCGGTGATGCTCTTTCTGGTCTTGCCCGCGCCATCCGCCACGGCACCGCTGCCCAGAGGACAGCCGGCGCAGACTATGCCGCAGGGGCCGGCCTGATCTTCGATGCTTTTCGCGGA
>DAOPZB010000013.1:0-17293 GCA_035353195.1 Methanothrix sp.
GCCCTCTCCGGAGAAAAGCCCCTGCCTATGGCTTTGACCAGGTCCAGGACTCTCAGGCCCTGCAAGGGATCCTCAGCAGATGCAACGGATATGGCGCCCGTCTCGCTGTCTATCTCAAGGGTGGTCTTGGTCTTCTCTTCGATGAGGTGCTTCATGGACCCACCCGGTCCAACCAGCACGCCAACTCGCTCTTCTGGAATCTTAATATCCAATTCAATCAGCCTTCCTTACCATATTCCTGCCGGTCTATTCTCTCTCTTCTATTCCGTCTTCCTTATCTCTTTCCCACCGGTCTCTCTTCATATCGTCCTTTGCTTTCTTGCCGGCTTCGACCTTTTTATCCGCCTCTTGTCTGTCCCGGCGAAGCCTCTCCCAGATATCTTCTGCCGTGCCTATATTATATTTCTTTTTAAAGTAATGGGATATATTGGAGATATCGCGCTCCAGAAATCTGCGGGCCATGGGGTGGTCCAGGGTGACCGACTGGCCCATATCGATTATCACCGGCTCGCCCTGGTGGTAGAGTATATTGAACTCGCTCAGGTCGGCATGGATGAGCCCGGCGCGATTGTACAGCAGGGAGATGTATTCGGCAATCCTGTCATAAACCCGTTTGGCCTCTTCGCCCTCCAGCTCCACATCCTTGAGCGGGGGGGCGACGGCGTCTCCCTCTCCCACCAGTTCCATTACCAGTATGTTCTCCTTCATGGCAATGGGGTGAGGCACGGCTACGCCTGATTCCTCCGCTCGCGTCAGGTTTCGAAATTCCTTGCGGGTCCAGGCGCAGACCACGGCTCTCTTGGTGCCCTTCACACTCCCGAATCTGGGATCGCCGTGCAGGTAGTCCTGCATGGCATTGAAATTGCTGGTCGAAATGCGGTAGATCTTGAGGGCCAGCTCTTTTTCCCCGGATATGGCCCGAAAGATATTGGCCTCTTTGCCGGTGCAGACGGAGCCGCCCAGGGCATCGATGACTCCCTTGCTGGCCAGGCTGTAGAGGTCCATCAGGGTGCGTTTATCGAATACCGCGTCCTGGACGTTCAGGTCATCCGAGTCCTTTATCCTGGTGCGAAGAACGTCGATTCTGGTATCGAAATCCTCATCTTTGCCGCGTCTGCTCATATCTCTTCAAGATCTCTTCAAGAGGTCCCTTTCAGAAATCCCTTGCGCTGCAGCCAGTCCACCTGGGGCCCGGTGTACCGCCAGACGACATCTGCCTTCTCATTCTGGAACTCCCAGGGGATGATTATGACCACGTCACCCTCTCTGATCCAGATTCTCTTCTTCATCTTGCCCGGAATGCGGGCCATTCTGGTTATGCCGTCAATACCTCTGACCTTTATGCGATTGGATCCGAGCAGGCTCTCCACATGCCCGAATATCTCTCTATCCTGTTTGCGGGGGAGACGGACTCTGGTAATTACAGCTCCTTCTTCTTCCCTACCTTGACCTCTTTTATACAGCTTATCACCTCAAATAATAATGACTTCAAAGGATCTATCCTTTAGCCCTCGTTGAAAACCACTCTTAAATAGTTAAAGCTTGTGTCGGGCAAAATGCAAGTGGGCCCGACGCGATTCGAACGCGTGATCCCCGCCGTGTGAAGGCGATGTCATAACCAGCTAGACCACAGGCCCTCGGAGTAAGCAAGTTGGGCATCAGATATTTGTATCTTGCCCTTGAGCGATCCCTTCAGGGCCGGCAGTTGCCACCTGAAATGCCTCAAACGTCTTACAGGATGGATCGGTGCCTCTCTATCATCCGGCGGGGGCGGAATTGTTTAAATACTAATTCGCGAAGGTAATAAAACGAATGAGTTTCAGATTGAGAAACCCAGCCTATTCATTTTATGAGCGGCTTATTAAGTCGAAAATTCTCGCCGGGGAGCCGGTGGAGCATGTGGCCATCATCCAGGATGGAAACCGCAGGTATGCTATGCAGAGAGGCTTTTCCACCTTCCTGGGGCACAGCCTGGGGGCGGAGACCTCGGAGAGGGTGACCGACTGGTGCGTGGAGATGCGCGTCAAGCACCTGACCCTCTATGCCTTTTCCACGGAGAACTTCTCGCGAAATCCTGAGGAGAAGAGCTATCTCTTTGATCTGATCCGGGATAAGTTTGCCGAACTGTCCCGCTCCAAGAGGATTCACGACAACCGGGTCCGGGTGCGGGCCATCGGCCGGGTGGAGATGCTGCCGGAGTCTTTGCAAGAGGAGATCCGGCGGACGGAGGAGGCCACGCGGGAGTACGACGGCATGTTCCTCAATGTTGCCCTGGCCTACGGCGGACAGCGCGAGCTGGTGGACACGGCCCGCTGTCTGGCCCGGATGGTCCTGGAGGGGCGCATCTCTGCCAAGGAAGTGGACGAGCAGCTCATCGCCCGGCACCTCTACCCCCAGGACGGCATACCCGTGCCCAAGGTGGACCTGATCATCCGCACGGGAGGCGAGTGCCGCACCTCCAACTTCCTGCCCTGGCAGGCCAACGGCAACGAATGCGCGGCATACTTCTGCGCGCCCTACTGGCCGGAGTTTCGCAAAATAGATTTCCTGCGCGCCATGAGGACGGCTCAGAAGAGAGCCTGCGGCCAACAGGCTTAACTACAAGAAGCATGCCATGACGGATGTTCTGTCCCGATGGGGTAGTGGACATCCCGGAGGCCTGCGGAGCACTTGCGCAGCAAGCCTTCAACCCGGGTTCGAATCCCGGTCGGGACGCTTATTTATGGGTAATAGATGACTCCTGAAGCCATTTAGCCTAAGTTTGTTCCTTTGTGGTCATTAGTAGACAACATAATAAGCAATGACAATCAAGGAATTTAACCATAAAGATCACAAAGCCCACAAAGGACGCACAAAGAACGGCTTCATTTACCTACATTAATAGCTATCCTCCCCGTCGTCCGAAGTCGGAGCTGCATTCGCTTGCGTCCTCCTGCCAGCCCAGGTTTTCATAGTTCTTCAAGATGAAGGAATAGGCGTCCGCATCGGAGTTGAACTTTTCAATTGAGTCCCAGCGCAGGAAGATCCAGGGATAACTTGCCCCGGTCAAATTCAGGCAGGCTATCTGGCAGCTCTCCAGGTAGGCGTTCCTCAGGAATTGAGCGCCGAAGAGGCAGGCCTCCTTGCAGAACTGCGACCTGCTGAAATCCGCTGCTCCTTCGAACTTCGTGTTGCTGAAATCGGCGTCTCCTGCAAAATGAGAGCCGGTGAAATCGGTGTATCCCGTAAACCCGGCTCCCTGGAAGTCAGCCGTGCCGTTGTAGCGGGAGTCGTTGAAGCTCGCCTCCAACAGGAACTGCGAGCCTGAGAAGTCGGCAGTGCCGTGATATGTGCAGTTGGCCAGTTCGACGGCATTGTAGAATTTGGCTCCGTCGAAGGATGCCGAGCTGTTGAATCTCGCATCATTGAAGCCGGCCGGGCCGGCAAATGCGGCGGAGGCAAATTCTGCCGAGCGGTTGAACTCTGTGCCCAGGAAGGCGGCGGGAGCTGAGAACTGCGCCTCTCTAAAGTTAGTCTCCTCGAATCTCGTCTGGTTGAATGAGGCAAAATCGACAAATGCTGCCCGCCAGAAATCGGCCCGCCTGTCGAAGCCCGCTCCGTCGAATAGCACCACGGAGCCGAATTGGGTGGCATTGAAATCGGCGCTGCCATAAAACCTGGTGCCTTCAAAGCTGGTCGGCCCCGTGAACTTCGCGGCCTTTAAGGATGCTCTGCGCAGGAAGTCGGTCAGGTAGAAGATAGCATAATCATCGAATTGGCAGTCCGAAAATGTCGCCGTCCCTTTAATCTGGGACCAGGAGAAGTCCGCCACCCCTTGGAAATGGGATTTGCTGAAATCGGCCGTCCTGTCAAACCTGCATCCTTCAAATGTGGCCGCCTCGCCGAATTCGCAGCTCTTGAAGGAAGCATTGCGGGCGAAGATGGTGTTTTCGAATTTGATGGGTTTTTGGAATAATGCATTGCTGAGATCGACATCCCCGGCGATCCAGGAGTTCTTGATGGATATGGAGCAATTGGCTATCCTGGGTGAGTCGGAGGGCTGGACCTTCACCTCAAAGGGAATGCGCAGAATCTGCTTTGCCGATAAAGCCAGTCGGTCGGAGCTTAAATTGCCCTTCACGATTATATGGTCGTAGGCGATGGGCTCTCCCAATTTCATCTTGGCCATGATCACATCGGCAGGTACGACCTGCATCTGAGCTGAAGCCATGCCCTGCGTTGCCATAAGAAGAGCCAATGCGGCCAGAATGACCGCCGATCTGGTAATTGATCTCCGGTGCACAGCATTCATTTCACCTCTGAGCTTATATTGTTTTTTCCTGGAGGAGATAATTTCGTAATTTCGCTGCCTTCCTTACATCGTTTTCCTCACCGAAAGACCTATTACCCTTAGCACCCAAAAGAAAAAGCATTCGGCGCCGCATAATCCGGCGCCCTGGCGGTGAGGGTGAGGTGGTTATGGCGGAAAAAAGCGGCAAATTTGCCAGGACCAGGTCCGGGATTCCCGGATTTGATGAATTGATCGACGGCGGCTTTCACAGGGGCACAGTCAACACTGTCACCGGCTCGTCCGGTACCGGCAAGACTGTCTTTGCCAGCCAGTTCATACACTACGGCGTCAAGACCGGTGAGAGCGGGATGATAATCACCCCCTCGGAGAGCGCCGACTATCTCAAGCGGGAGATGATGTCTTCCTTCGGCTGGGACTTCTCGGCCATGGAGAAGGAGGGCCGTCTGGCCATAGTGGATGTGACCGATCCCGTGCTGCGCCTGCAAAAGAGCATAGACGTCGATCCGGTGGACTTTCTCATCAACTTTCGAAAGCTTGTGGAGCGAAAACTGGCGGAGTTCAAGCCCGACCGGCTCTTCATCGACGACCTGACCGCCTTCTTCATGGCGGTGGAAAAGCCCTTCCTCGTCCGCTCCCTGACCGACGACCTCTTCGGCACCATTCGCAGCAGCGGCACCACCTCGGTGGTGACCATGGGAACGGCCTTCGGCACCAACCAGTTCCTGGAGTACGGCGCTGACTCGGCCACCATGCTCAGCCGGGATCGCATCGGCAATAACCTCATCCGGTCCATTTACATCATGAAGATGAGAGGCTCCAAGATCGCGAGCAGCATCCGGGTGCTGGACATATCGGATGAGGGCATATCGGTATCGTCCCTCTCACCATATCCGTGAGGCCGGATTATCAAGTGTGGTTATCAAGGCGTTGCTATCAAGGTGTGCTGAATGATAAAACGATGGATCGTCCTGGCGGCGGAGGAGGCGGGTCCCGCCTCCAACAAGATGGGGGGCATCTGGAATGTGGTGGATGCCGAAGCGGTGACACTTGCCCGGCTGGTGGCCGGGGGAGAAATTGAGGGCGGCCTGAACATACTGGTGGCCGGCCCCAATTACCCCACATCGGGATCGGACTGGAACACAGGCAGAAACCGGGTCACGGATACCAGCGGTTGGGAGGCTCTGCAGCCTGGTGAGGAGCTGAAGGGCGTCCTGGCCTCCCTCAATGCCTCTGGCATGGAGACGGCCACAGCCCAGAGGACGGTCGACGGAGTCACCATCGGCTATGTCCTCTTCAATACCAATTACTACCAATCCCAGATGGTGCGCTGGAAAGGCCGGGAGATGACGCGGAATAACGCCGTCAAGACCGAGGCCTTCGATCTGGTGGGCCTGGACTCCATGAACTATGAACGGGCACATTACGGCTGGGAGTACAACCACTACATCAACCTCTCTCATGCCGTCTCCGAGCTGGTGCGTCTGCTCTCTGAGTCGCATGAGGAGATGGCCAAAAGGTACACAGACAAAGCCGTCTCGGACTTCGCCAAAGCGGTGATGCCCAAGGTCAGGGTCTCCCTGCACTGCCATGAGTTCGGGGTATTTTATGCCGCAGCCAGGCTCAAGAAGCTGGGCGTGGCCGTGAGAACGGCCTGCACCCTGCATGCCACAGTGCCGGGCAGGACCGTCGGCTACAGGGCCCTCCAGAAGATCGTCCAGAACGACTCTCGCATGGAGCCGGGCACTCCCGCCGGCTTTGCTGCTCTGGAGTCCCTGGCCCGCTATGCCGATGCAGTGACCTTCGTGGGCGACTCGACCATGAAGGAGGCCATGCTCTTTTACAAGATGAAGGGCATCGTCATCAGAAACGGAATAGACCTGGCCTCTGAGGAGATAGACTGGGAGAAGAAGGACCGCTGCCGCACCGCCATCCAGAAGTTCCTCTCCGACCACCTCTATCAATACTGCGACGGCAAGTGCGTAAAGCAGGAGAACATCATACCGGTCTTCACCATCTCCAGGATAGAGATCGAGAATAAGGGATACCCTCAGCTCCTCGATGCCCTCATGCTCCAGGACCGGCTGCTGCGCCACAGGCTGACCGGGCAGAGGCATGCCGAGGAGAGCCGGGTGGTATGCTTTCTGATCGCCGCCCACGGCCCCAAGGACAGGAACAAGCTGCCGGAAGGCTTTCCCATCAACCTCACCCCGGAGGTTTTGGTGGGCGACGAGATCCGCCTGGAGAATATGATTCGGGAGAGAAATCTGGATGAAAGCGAGCTGATTTCGGGAAAGAGGATGGTAGCCGCTCTGCTCTATCCCCAGTGGGTCGGCCCGGAGGACGGGGGGCTGGCCATGACCGCAGATGAGATCATGGCCGGCTGTGTGGCCGGCATATTCCCCTCCCAGTATGAGCCCTTCCTTCTCACCGCTCTCGAGGCCGGCCGGGAGGGCACACCCTCCATCGTCAGCCGGTCCGCCGGATTCTCCGATGCCTTGAAGAAGGTGAAAAAGCGGGTGCCTGGACTGGGGGGTGTGGTCGTGGTGGACAATATCGAGTCCCTCCCTCAGGAGACGGTGCTCGACTATGCCCTGGCTTTGGACTACTTCACCTGGACGTACCTCGATGATGAAGTGAAATACCGGCTGCTCTGCGAGGAGTCATTCTCCCTGGCCCGGCAGTTCGGCTGGAAGGAGCCGGTTTTAGAGTATTACAGAAACCTGGTAGCATGACCATGAGAATCGCCTATTTGAGCCTGGAATTTCCGCCCCGCATCTTCGGCGGCCTGGGAGTGTACGTCAATGAGATATCCAGAGAGCTGGTTGATCTCGGAGAGAGCATATCCGTCTTTACCCTGGGTGAGGCCAACCTGAAGAGGCGTCAGAAGATGAAGGGCGTGGATGTGTTCCGCTACCAGCCCGTACCCATCCGGGACGGCCTGGAGATATTTCTCTCCGAACAGACCCTGTCCTGGGGGGAGGGCCTGCTCTTTTTGGAGGATCTGCTGGCCTTAAACCAGCTCTCGGCGGCGGGCGTTGTCGAGCAGGGCCCCTACCAGCTCTGCGTAGCCCACGACTGGCTGAGCCTGTGGGGCGGCCTGGCCGTGAAGAGGAAGGGCATTCCCCTCATCTATCACGTGCACGGCCTGGAGGCGGGCCGCTCGGAGAGCCCCAATTCCCAGCTTGTCTCCCTGGAGTTGAAGGGCGCGCGGGAGGCGGACGGTATCATCACCGTCTCCGAGGCCATGAAACAGGAGCTGGTCGGGCTGGGGGCGGATGAGGAGAAGATCTCCGTCTGCTACCACGGCGTGAATTCGGTTCTCTTCGATCCGGCTCAGGCCGATGAGGCGGCATTGGCAGCCCTGCGGGCCGGATACGGCATATCGGAGGGCGATACGGTCATCCTCTTCGTGGGCCGGCTGGAGCCGGTGAAAGGGGTGAGGGAGCTATTGGCAGCCATGCCTGCCGTCCTGGCCGAGCATCCGCAAGCCAGGCTTCTCATGGTGGGAAAAGGGTCTTTAGAGGGCTATGTGCGGGAGCAGGCGCGCCTCCTTCCTCCGGGCAGAGTGATCCTCGTCACCGAATTTCTGGATTCCGCCGCCAAGATGCACCACTACGCTCTGGCAGACCTTTGCGTCTTTCCCAGCATCTACGAGCCCTTCGGCATTGTCGCTCTCGAGGCTGCAGCCATGGGCCGGGCGGCGGTGGTGGGGGCGGCAGGAACATCGGGCTTGCGGGAGATCGTGAACAATCCCGGCTCGCCCCGCCCCACAGGCGTTCACGTCAACGCCCGCAATCCTGCCGACCTGGCCTGGGGAATCAACCTGGCCCTGGAGGACGAAGTGAGGCGGAAGGCCTGGGGCGAAAATGCCCGGCAGAGGGCCGTGACAGTTTTTTCCTGGAGGGGTGCGGCGGAGAGGACCCTGGAAATTTATAGGATGGCGGCCGGCCAATAGATCCGGGCCGGGCTGTCCGGTCTTCTCCTTTTTCGTTCTGATCTCTTCTGTTTGATCTCCTCCGAAAGCTTAATCAACTGTACGGAGAAGACAGATTCAGTCTGCTTATTTCTCGGCAATCAAATCAGCAACGGCACGCGATCGACAATCACCGCCGTAAGGCGAAAAATAATTGGGGAAAAAGATGCGAATTGGAATGTTCTCCTGGGAGAGCTTATACTCGATAAAGGTGGGCGGCGTAGCGCCGCATGTATCTGAGATATCGGAAGCTTTGGCGAAGAGAGGCCATGAGGTTCATATTTTCACTCGTAGAGGCGATTTTGAGTCCTACGACAGGATCAACGGCGTCCACTACCAGAGGGCGGATGTGGACAGCTCCGGGGATGTCCTGGATCAGATGAACCGCATGTGTGAAGCCCTTTATGATCGCTTTGAAGCCGTCCAGAAGCTCTTTGGCCGGTTCGACGTAGTGCACGGCCATGACTGGCACCCGGTTTTGGCATTGAACCGTATAAAGCAGGACTATGGTCTGCCGTTCCTTCTCACCATGCACAGCACTGAATGGGGGCGCAATGGAAATCAATTCGGCTACGGCATATCTCAGGAGATCTCTCACCGGGAGTGGCTGGGCTGCTACGAGGCCTCGAAGGTGATTGTGACCACCCGGCGCATGGTGGACGAGCTGATGTGGATCTACAGCCTGCCCGAAGAGAAGATCAGGATCATTCCCAATGGCATTGTGACCGGCAAGCTGAGACGCGATTTGGATGCCGGGCGGGTCAAGGAGAAGTACGGCATTCACCCCATGGCTCCGCTGGTATTGTTTTGCGGCAGGATGAGCATACAGAAGGGGCCGGACATCCTGGTGGAGGCAGTGCCGCGAATTCTGAGGGAGAGGCCTGATGCCCGCTTCGTCTTCATGGGAGAGGGCGGCATGAGGGAGGAGTGTGAGTGGCGGGCTCGCGACCTTGGTGTGGGGGATGCCTGCCATTTCCTGGGCTACACCCCCAGCAGCGAGAAGCAGGACCTGATCAATGCCTGCGACATCATGTGCGTTCCCAGCCGAAATGAGCCCTTCGGAGTGGTGGTGCTGGAGGCATGGGACGCATGCAAACCCGTGGTGGCGACGGAGGCCGTGAGCATCATCAAGAACTTCGAGGACGGCCTGCTGGCCTATGTCCAGCCGGAGTCCATAGCCTGGTGCGTAAACCGGCTGCTCGGCAATCCGGAGGAGATGACTAAGATCGCCAAAGCCGGATGCTCCCGCATCGATGCCGAGTTCTCCTGGGAGCGCATCGCCAAGAAGACGGAAGATGTCTACCATGAGGCTTTGGAGGGCCGCAGTTGAGCTCTAACCGAAAGGTTCTTGAATGGTGAGCACAAGGGGCTCTGTGCGCCTCGATAGCTTAGCTCGGTATAGCGCGTCCTTGGTAAGGACGAGGTCGCGGGTTCGAATCCCGCCCGAGGCTTAAATCCTTTTTATGTTTTTCATCATTTCATCATACCTGGCACAGATCAGGTGCATCTATCCCTTACATCTCTCTAAATCTGAAAAAAAGTAAAATGTATATATAGTGGTATCCAGGTACTACTGATAAGGAGACGAGATATGTACATTTTATCGCCACCGAAAAGCCCGATGAGGATTCCTATTTACCCAAGATCAAGCTACATTAAGCTAATATTACTACTATTATTTATTATTTTATCGCTTGCCTCTGCACAAGAAAATAGATCGAAAGAGATAATGGTATTATCCTCCTATAATCCTGGCCTCAAATGGACCGATTCCATAAATAGCGAGATCTCAAACCGGATCTCTCTCACCTATCCCGATGCCGCCTTCTCTTTTGAATACATGGACTGCAAAAAGCAGCCTCCAACCGAGGCCCGCCTGGAGGAATTGAGAAGATCGTATAAAAACAAGTATGATGGCCGCCATTTCGATGTCATCCTCTGCTCGGATGATGATGCTTTCAGCTTTCTCGTTAAAAAAAGGGATGAGCTGTTCCCTGCCAGCCCCGTGGTCTTTTGCGGCGTAAATTTCTTCCAGGATCAGATGTTATCCGGCAAGAAGGGCTTTACCGGGGTTGTTGAGGCCTTCGACCTTCCCGCGACCATATCCCTGATGCTGCGGCTGCATCCCCATACGACTCAAATAGCAGTGGTAAACGACCGGACGGCCACCGGCAAGGCCAATAATGAGGTCCTCAATCGCACCCTTCCCCTCTATCAGAACAACGTCAGCTTTCTCATCTGGGACAACATGACTGTGCCGGAGCTGGAGCGAAATGCCTCAACGCTCTCGGACGGCAGCCTCATACTTCTTTTGAATTTCAATCGCGATAGAGCCGGAAGAGTGCTCACTCACGAGGAGAGCGCCTGGATGCTGCGTAGCAATAGCCTGGTTCCGGTTTATGGGACGCGGGATGTCTACCTGGGCTTTGGCGTTTTGGGTGGAGCTATCACCACTGCGCAGGCTCAGGGCGGCATGGCTTCCGACCTGGCCCTGGCCGTTCTGCGGGGCGAGTCCGCCGAAGCCCTTCCCGTGATAAAAGAGCTGCCTGAGGTCTACATGTTCGACCTGCTTGAGCTGCACCGCTTCGGCATTTCACTCTCCAGCCTTCCGGGTGGCAGCGTGATCGTCAACCAGCCATTGCATTCGCGCGTTGATCTCAGCGGCAGAAACTTGAGCGGCAAAAATCTCTCCCTGGCCAATTTAAGGCGCTCCATACTGCTGGAGACCAATCTGGAAGGCGCAAACCTCTCGGGGAGCATACTGGAGGGATCAGTGTTGAGCCGGGCGCTTCTTCGCGGAGCGAACTTGAGCGGCGCCGCTATGGACGAGACGGATACGGATGATGCCGACCTCTCCTTTGCCGATCTGAGCCGGGCCTACCTGGTCGGCTCCGACCTGACCGGCTCGAACTTCACAAATGCACGCCTGGAAGACGCCGACCTGCAACAGTCGAGGCTCGCCGATTCCAACTTCTCCGGTGCAAACCTTGATCGGGCCAATTTGACGGCCACTAACTTCACAGCCTCGAATCTAACCGGTGCCAGCCTGGTCGGATCCCATATTCGCCGGGCCTGTTTTCATAACAGCATACTTGTAAAGGCCAACTTAACCGGTGCCAGCCTGGTCGGCGCCAATTTGATCGCCGCGAACCTCTCCCAGGCAGACCTGTGCAGAGCCGATATCTCCGAGAGCCGGTGCTTTGCCGCAAATTTTACAGGATGCCGGCTCATCAAATTGCAGTCCGGATTTGCCAACCTGACGAACGCGAGCCTTGCCGGAGCTGATCTCTCTCTTGCATATCTGGGGTCCTCCTGCATGAACTCCGCCAATCTCGCGGGCGCCATTTTCGCCGGAGCTAACCTGGAGAACGCCTGGATGAAACAGGCCGATATCTCAAGCGCCAATCTGCAAGGCGCCATCCTCGCCAGGGCCCATTTGGAAGGGGCGGATCTCGCCCATTCGGATCTGTTGATGGCCGACCTGACCGATGCCCATCTTGACGGGGCCGATCTCACCAATGCCCGGCTCAGCCAGGCCAGGCTCATCGGGACCGACCTCAGCTTCGCTAAATTGGGTGGAGCATATCTGAATCGGGCCAATCTGATGTCGTCCAGGATGAACTGGGCGGAGCTTGGAGATAGCAGCCTTACAGACTGCCAGTTCTCCCGGGCGGAGCTGTTCGGAGCCAATCTCAGCAACTCGGATCTGAGCGGCTCGGACTTCACCCGCGCCTATCTGGTGAGAGCCCATCTGTCGGGAAGCATTTTGAAAGGCACCACACTGGACTGTGCCGATCTGACCGGTGCCGATCTGTCCTCTGCCCGCCTGGACGGGGTCCGGTTCACGAACGTATTTTTAAATGATGCCAACCTATCCGGGGCAGAACTGGCAGAGTCCTACCACTACGGATCCATTCTGAAGGGAACCGCCTGGCGAAAGGCGAATATGAAGTCTGCGGTTATCATATTAATGAACTATCTGGATGCGGATTTCTCAGGTGCTGATTTGAAGAATGCCTATTTCGCTCAGACCTACATGAACAACACCAATTTTTCGGGAGCCGACCTGAGCGGCGCAGTCTTTGATACCTGCGCATTTGAAAACACCGATTTTTCCGGGGCCAATTTGCTGGGAGTCAAGTACGATTCGGTTACGCTGGAGTTTCTCGCCTCCTGCCGGATGGATGGGGCCAGGATCGACGAAGGCCTGCAAAGGGACCTTGATAGCAAGAATGCCGGGAAGGTGATCTGAATGAATCGCATGAATGCAATTCTCTGCATACTGCTCCTCTTCTGTCCGACCGGGTCAGGGGGTGCGGTGGAGCCATTGGCGCAGGATAATTCAACTTTGAATGTCACTATTCTCGACTACGGCCCCATTGGAGACCACGGCTGGACATATGAGGCCCACGTGGGAGCCTCCCAAATGGCCGCAGAGCATTCCTATGTAAATCTCTCCGAGAGAGAAAATGCCGCAGGCTCAGGTGCCGCTCGCCTCCTTGCCGAATATTCTGAAAATGGGGCCGATCTGATCTTTTGCCACAGCTCTGCCTTCAAGGATGCCATAAAAGAAGTGGCCCCGTTGTATCCGGATGTGATCTTCATGCTGGGTGGCGGAGAAGAAAAGCCGGCCGACAATGCCGGAGTATATTACAGCCGCATCTATGAGGCACAGTATCTGGCGGGAATCGTGGCCGGCAATATGACCCGCACGGACAGGATCGCCTTTGCCGCAGCCCTTCCCACCTCTCAGGTGATAATCGGCATCAATGCCTTTGCTAGGGGGGTCGCCGTCTCCAATCCCGATGCCAAAGTCTATGTGCAGTGGATAGGCGAGTGGTACAATCCGGAAAAAGAGAGAGCCATAGCCCTGATGCTCATCAATAGCGGATGCGATGTGATCACCCACTGGTCGGATTCCGATGCCACCGGCCAGGCTGCTGATGAGATGAACGTCTATTTCATATCCTTCGGCTCGGATATGGGCCGGTTCTCTCCCCGGGTATTTCTCACCGGAGCGATCTGGGAATGGGGGCCGCTCATGTCCGATATCGTCGAGTCTGTCCACAATGGGACCTGGAGAGAAGAGCCCGGACAGGAGTGGTGGTATGGGCTAGCGGATGGTGCAGTGAGCCTTGCGCCTTACGGGGAAATGGTCCCCGATTCCGTCCGGTCCTTTGTGGATGGCAAGAGTGATGAGATCATGGCAGGCCGGGCGGTCTTTGCCGGCCTGAGCGATGAAGACCTCAAGGCCATGTATTACCTGGAGCCCAATGTCGAGGGCCTTCTTCCTCCGGCCTGAAGGCTTCTCATCACCATCATCCGGACGTGGCAGCAGCCGCGCGAAGAGCCTCTCCCACCGACCAGGCCTGAGAAATGCATCCTCCCGGCCTGTGGGGACTGTCGCCGTCGAAGACCTCCGGCAGGGTGTTGATGCCCCCGGTGTTCAGTGTGAGCAGCGGCATTAGGGCCTCTCTTGCCTGGGATCGCGTTGCCTCCGACCTGTCCCGCACCGCCAGCAGGCCATCGACGTAAGGCCCGATGAGCCAGGGCCAGACTGTACCCTGATGATAGGCGCTGTCCCTCTGCGCCGGGCCGCCCTCATATCGCCCGATGTAGCGGGGATCGCGGGGGGAGAGGGTCCTCAAGCCATAGGGCGTGAGCAGCTCCCTCTCCACCACCTCCAGGATGCTCTCCCTCTTCACCTGGGAGAGGAGGTCCGGGAGCTTCAGGGCGATGACCTGATTGGGCCGGATGGAGGCATCCTGTGGGTCTATCACATCGTATAGGCACCCGGTCTCGCTGTTCCAGAATCGCCCGTAGCTCTCTCTTACCCTTTCTGCCAGCTCTGCCGCTCGCCTGCCAGCCCTCCTCTGCCCGGCGGCAGAAGAGAGGCTCTCCACATCTTTGAGGGCCGAATACCACAGGGCGTTGATCTCGCAGCATTTTCCGCTGCGCGCTGTGACGGGCCGGCCGTCCACCCGGGCATCCATCCAGGTCAGAGCCGGGCCGCTCTGTATGAGGCCGTCGCCGTCCATGCCGAAGCCCTCTCCCGGCCGGCGGTAGCGCTCCACCACCTCCAATATCCTGGGCAAAAGCCGGCGCAGAGTCTGGTGGTCATGGGATTGGCGATAGTATCCGGCTGCCGCCTGGACAAACCAGAGGGATGCGTCCACTGTATTGTAGGAGCCGGCTCCCAGGTCGTTGGGCAGCACCCCATCTTTCATGGCGGAGGCGAAGGTGAGCAGCACCGAGCGAGCCAGATCGAGCCGGCCCGTGGCTACCAGCAGGCCGGGCAGGGAGATCATGGCATCGCGCCCCCAATCGTCAAACCAGTGGTATCCGGCGATCAGAGAGTGACCGCTTCCTCTTCTCACCAAAAAGGCGTCCGCCGCCATGGCCAGGGGCAGAGGCGCAGCAAGGCCGTCCACCCGCGCCGTCTCCTTCTTCTGCGCGCTCTTCCAGTCGGGCATGGCCGTCCGCCAGGTGGAGGCAGAGATGGCAAATGCCATATCTCCGGAGAGGTCGATTTCAAAGCAGCCCGGTGCGAGCAGGTCCTCCTTCCAGGATAGGCCTCGCTGCCTCTCCTGCTCATATTCGAAGTTGTAGTAGACCGTCTCCTGCGGCACATAAGTGAGGCCGTCCGATTGCAGGCTGAGTATGATGTCGGAATGAATGACCGTTCCCGACGGGCTCGCAGCCTGGCGCAGTTGGGGCAAGGGCGCAGCTGCGTGAAAGCTCCGGCTGTGCACCAGGGGAGTAAGACGCATCCTGCCCTGCCCATTTTTGATCCTGTAGGCGATTATGGCGGTATTCTCTCCCTGGATCATGAAAATCGTTTTTTCAATGGCCATGTCCCCCGCCTGATAGGAGAACCTGGGCAGTGGATCCAGGGAGAACTGCTTTAAGTATTTGTAGCCCTGGGGGTGAATCACTCCCGGATACTGGTGGTTGGCCAGGGATATGCCTTCGATCTCCTCGTCCAGGGAGCTGAACAGCAGCTTGCGGTCGGCAGGGGGCCTGGCTGCGGCCACCAGGAGGCCGTGGTAGGCGCGGCTGTTCGAGCCCGCGGCCGTGGCCGAGGCATAGCCTCCCAGGCCGTTGGCGACGAGCCACTCCCTGCCGGCGGCCTCTTGCCAGTTGGCGGGGCGGAGGGCAAATGGCGCGGTCATCTCCTCTCCTCCAGGGACTGCTCAACGGCATCAATCAGGCTCTTTCTCAGATCCTTGCCGCTGCTGCCCTGTAGCCTCTCCAGCCGTCCGGCGAGGGCCGGGTCCCCCAGGCTGGTCTCCGCCCAGCGGGCCAGGTCTCCCTGGTGGTTATGGTACTTGAGGGAGTCGAGGGAGACGGTCCCCAAAACGGCCTTCAGGCCGGCCAGGCTCCAGGCAGCCTCTCCCGTGAACCTGTCAATGCCCGTGGCAAAGCGAAAGGGGGAGTCCGCCAGGACGATCCTCTTCTTCAGCCGGAAGTGCAGGTCCGCCAGAACGGAGAAGTAGGTAACCGAGGCATCGTAGGGTATGCCGTAAGGGGAGAAGTAGCTGTGCACCTCTCCCGGGCCGCCTCCGTGGGTGAAGATGTAATAGAGGTGATCGGACAGGCCCAGCGTCCTCCAGATCTCAATGAGTTTGGCCTCGCCGCTCTCCTTGACCGGGGCCTCCAGCCTCTTTTGGTATATGAAGCAGGCCTGTTGCAGGGCATTGCCCAGCCAGCAGCTTGTATCCCTCTCGATGTCCGCCCAGGAGACATAATCCGGCACAGAAAGCACCCTCTCCGGGGCGATGTCCTTCGCGACCTGGGACGGCGTGGCAAAATGCAGGCCAGGCCGGGCCAAGAGCTCATCCGGCAGGTGGCGCAAAAAGTCGAATATTCCCGTGTCCGCCCAGTGGTGCTCTCCGAAGGTCTCATAGTCGCAGAAGATGTTTATGCACCGTCCGGGGGCCTTTTCCAGCCAGGAGGCGTATTTGTCGGCGGTGAGGGGATACTCCTCCCAGCCACGAGTGGAGAAGCGAAAGCCTATGTCGTCCGTGAGCTTGTAATTTCTCAGGAGGAGGGCGATATCCCCGCCGGGCGGGCGGTAGACGTAATTGGGGTCGGCCATGATCCCTTCTGTGAAGACCGCCCTGTAGCCCATGCTCTCCGCCATGCGGCCGATCTCGTCGCTGTAGATCAGCTCGGTATTTTCAAATGTGGTGGGCCTCTGTGCGAAGAGGTCCCATATCAGCTCCCTGTGCATCTTTACCTGCTCGACGAACTCGCTTTTGTCATCATAGAGGCTGGCCAGGGAGTGGTAGTAGGTCTGCTCCATCACCTCCACCCGGCCCGTGTCCGCCAGCCTCTGGAAGGAGTCTAAAACCTCCGGCCGGAAGCGGCGGCACTGCTCCAGGAATATGCCGGAGAAGCTGTAGGCAGCGCAGAAGGGCCTCTCCGAGGCTTCATGCTTTTTTATGCACTCCAGGATCACCTCGTTGGCGGGCAGATAGCATTTGTCGGAGACGCGCTCGAAGATCCTCCTGTTTTCAGAACTATCGAAGTAAAACTCCTCCAGATCGGGCACAACCTCCTTGAGGGGCAGGCCGTCCCAAAAGAAGTTCTTCTTAAGCCGGATGGGCTGGTGGACCTCAAAACAGAGGGTGACGGCAGTCATGGCTCCTCTTTCGTCCTGCAAATTATTTACGTCTTTGCCAAAATGAACCTTTCGTTCTTTGTGCGTCCTTTGTGAGCTTTGTGCTCTTTGTGGCGAAGCTTTTAGAGTTTTGATTAACAGTTCGCTTACTACTGAATAACCACAAAGGGCACAAAGAGCACAAAGAACTCACAAAGATGGAATTTTCGTACCATACAGGTTCAATTGTCTCTGTGTCTCTGCACCTCTGTGGTTTAGTTAGTAAGTAGCCTATAATAAGCCTACTGCTACTGAACAAGACCACAGAGTCACAGAGGCACAGAGATGAGAATAAAACCAGAAAGACAGAGTAACTCAGTTTAGCCACAGGAAATAGCGAAGAGCCCTTTTCTTTTTACAGTCCGCA
>DAOPZB010000014.1:0-17254 GCA_035353195.1 Methanothrix sp.
TCCGCCCAGACGGCAAATGTGGGCGAGACGGTAGTCTACCAGTATGCTGTCAAGAACACTGGGTCGATCATCATCAACACCCTTGCCCTGAGCGATGATAAGCTCGGTCCCATAACCCTGGACAAAACATCGCTGAATCCGGGAGAGTCGGCCACAGGATCTGCGTCTTACACCATCCAGCAGTCCGATCTGCCTGGCCCCCTGACCAACAAAGCCAGCGCCACGGCCACAGACCGGCTGGGTGGTGCGGTCACAGGAGAGGCTAGCGCCTCAGTCAAGCTGACATATGCCTCCACACTGGCTGTCACCAAGACGCCATCCTCTGCAACGGCAGCGGTCGGCGAGAGCATAACCTATCAGTATGTCGTAAGGAACACGGGAGATGTGACCGTCAGCGCTCTGTCCCTGATCGATGATAAGCTGGGAGCCGTCAGCCTGAATGTAGACTCTCTGGCCCCCGGCGAAGAAGCATCCGGATCGCTGACTCATGTCGTAGCGGAGTCTGATCTGCCCGGGCCGCTGGTCAACACTGCCAAAGCCTCGGCCACAGACAGCCAGGGCAAAGCAGTCAGCTCTGAGGCTAGCGCCAGCGTAGAGCTCACCTACACCGCCACTATCGATGTCGTCAAGACCGCTTCGCCAACCGAGGCCAAAGTGGGAGAGACCATCACCTATACCTACACAGTGAAGAACACGGGAACGGTGAGCCTCAAAGGCCTGAAGCTCTCCGACGACAGGCTCAAGGAGATCGAGGTTGATAAGACCGATCTGGCCCCCGGCGATACGGCCACGGGATTCGCCACATACATAGTATCCGAATCAGATCTGCCCGGACCTCTGGTAAATGTAGTGACGGCAAAAGCCAAGGACGCCGCCGGAAAGGATGTCTCCGGCCAGGCCACAGCCACAGTGACCCTCACCTACAGCGCCTCCATGGACGTAACCAAGACCGCGTCTCCAGCTGAGGCCAAGGTGGGCGAGACGGTAACCTACACCTACACTGTGAAGAATACGGGCGCTGTCACCCTCAAGGACCTGGCCCTCGCGGATGATAAGCTGGGAGAGATCAAGGTCAACAAGAAGGAGCTCGCACCGGGAGAATCCGCCACTGCGACCGCCACCCATCTGGTTGTTGAAGGCGATCTGCCCGGACCTCTGACCAATGTGGTGACCGTTACGGCCACGGACAGCCAGGGCAAGCCTCAAACCGGCACTGCTACGGCCGCTGTTCCACTTAGCTACACCGCGTCCCTGGAGGTCACCAAGGAGCCTTCCGCCAAATCGGCAGCCATCGGTGAGAGCATCACCTACAAGTACGCTATCAAGAACACGGGAAGCGTCACTGTCAATGGTCTCTCTCTCTTGGACGACAAGCTGGGCGACATCAAGCCTGAGAAGGACACCTTAGCCCCAGGCGAGAGCACATCTGCCTCAGTCGATCACATCCTGGCGGAATCGGATCTGCCGAGCCCCCTGACCAACATCGTCACCGCCTCGGCCACGGACAGTCAGAATAAGCCGGTTTCATCCACTGCCACGGCATCCGTTGAGGTGACATATACCTCTGCCCTGGAATTGAGCAAGGTTGCGTCAACCAAGGAGGCCAGAGTGGGCGAGACTGTGACCTACACCTACAGCATAAAGAACAGCGGAACGGTCACCATCAGCTCGTTATCCCTGGTGGACGACTTGCTTGGAACCATCAGCCTGAAGGAGGTCTCGGTTGGGCCGGGCGAGACGGTCACGGGAACGGCTACCTATACCATTGCCGTTGCTGATGTGCCGGGACCGATAGTCAATAACGCCGTTGCCGCAGGCAAAGACCCCTCCGGAAATGATGTCAGCAGCAGCAAGGCCACAGAGACTGTCGCCATCACCCGCGATCCCATCACGCCGGAGCTTACCTGCGTCTCGGACAATGGGGATGGAACATATACGGCGTTCTTCGGCTACACCAATCCCAACAGCTATGCGGTAACTGTGGCTGAAGGAAACGACAACCGGTTCACTCCCCCGCCGGACAGCCGCGGCCAGCCCATCGTCTTTGAGCCGGGCAGCCAGACTGCAGTACTCTCCGTGGTCTCCGACGGCAATGCTCTGGTATGGCACCTGGACGGCAAGGTCGCAGAGGCCAACAAGAACTCGCAAGGGTGCTCGCAGGCCGGCTGCTCCCTGGACGGTCCGGAGGCCCTCTGCCGGAACAAGGAGGAGACCTATAGCTACACCGGCAAAGAGGACCCGCA
Organism: Methanothrix sp.; assembly: GCA_035353195.1. Classification (GTDB taxonomy): domain Archaea; phylum Halobacteriota; class Methanosarcinia; order Methanotrichales; family Methanotrichaceae; genus Methanothrix. The sequence goes on from DAOPZB010000014.1 coordinate 2,244, forward strand.
GTTCAAGCAGGAATATGAATGGTCCATGGACGAGAAGGTCCTGGGCAGCGAAAAGAGCCTGGACATCTCCGGCAGCAGCTTTGAGCTGGGAGAGCATAAGCTTGTGGTGAAGGTAACCAGATACTACAAAGATATGCTCTGGTCGAAGGCCGAATGCAGCATGGACGTAAAGGTAATACCCGAGCCGTCCGCGGATATATCCATGGAGGAGGAGGGCTAAAAAAGTCCGTACTGGGAAATTGAGATGCAAAGTGCGGGGCGCATTTTGCCCGTTCTCGCGCCTGGGCAGCACTCGCTCAGGCGCATATTTTTTATAAAATATTATCAATATCTAATTTATGAAATAATATTACTCTGTTATTTTGATATTGTTTTTGCATCGGACTCCATAGTAATACATATAAAGATGTACGATACTTATATCAAATTAGAATATCAGGTCTCAATCTACTCAGTATCATACTCAGGTGTGGAAAATGACGCCTATTTGGGCATGGATCTCGTGTCTTATCATTGTCGCTCAGATCATTGCCCCATCCCAATGCGAGGAGTGGCCGCAATGCAAATTCCAGTGCCGGGCGAATGATGTCACTGTATCCCGCCTGTGGCTGGGCGACGATAAAGGAGAAGCCTTTGCGGCGCAGGGGGTAGCGCAGTCCTGCTACCTCTGGGGGCAGTTTCACAATAACGCCAATTCGCCTCGCTATGCCGTAATTTTGCTGGCCGACCTGCTGGTCAACGGCTCAGTGGTTCGATCATTCTATGATGACGGCCTGTGCGTCCTGGACAGCATTGAGGCCAAGGCCACCCAGAGCTATCCGCTCTGCAATCTCGTCTGGACCGGCGGGGAGACGGCAACGCTAAGCAGGCTGGTTCTGAGCTGGGAGACGGCGGCGGGCACAGATTGCAGCCAGGCGAGCCGAAGGTGCAGCAACCGCAATACCAAATGCTACAGCAGCCAGGAGGTAGCCGTACAGGTGCCCCTTATAGCCTCCTTTTCGGCAGATATGGGGGATTGCTCCTCCGGCAGGGCGGCCTTATATGACCGAACCTCAGGGGGCATAGGGCCTTACATTTATGATTGGGATTTTGGGGACGGCTCTCAAAGCCGGGACAATAGCCCCGTACATATCTTCGCCGCTGCCGGGGACTACATGGTGAGATTGCAGGTCTCCGATCAATCCGGCACTGTTTCCACATTCAGCCGGCAGATTTCGGTTAAAGATTGCTCATGTCGCATATCCGGCGAAGGTCACGCCTGTTTGCACAAGGTTGGAACCTACTGGGCGGAATTTTCTGGCGGGTCTCCTGACCGGGTGCACTGGATGCTCGACGGAGGGGTGATTGGCCCGGGAGAAACGCATGACGAAGCTGGTCATGGTGAGAACGGAGAGATCGAAGGCGGCTCCGAAGAGCGCGAAGAAAGGGATGAAGAGATAGAGGCCGGGGAGAGCAGCATAGAGATCGACTGGAGCAATTATGGGCCGGGACTGCACGATCTGCGGGCATATGTGATGGCAAAAGATGAAACGGTAGCCGCTCAGTGCAATATCACAGTGCATGTTCTCACTGAGCCGGTGGCCACGATCAGCCTGTTGCCGTGAGGGATCAATTGAGGATAACTGGAGACATCCGAACATCTGCCGCTGCAATAGCTCTGGTCCTGGCATTTTTATTGATCTATCCTGCCCTGGCAGCCGATATGCCCTCGGAGGTTACTTCCGGCAGCACCGTCACCTTCACCGCTCAAAACCTCTCCCAGGACGACCTGATAATTGAGTGGCGAGCGTCGCAGGGAAGCCCTTTAACCGCTTCCGGCACAGCCCTCGTCTGGACGGCCCCTGCGGTATCTTCTCCCCAGAGCGTGAGCATAGTTCTCACTCTTTACAGCCCGGATGGCTGCAGCAGGACCTATGTCAAAAGCCTTCAGGTAGTTTCCAGGTCCACTGCTAGGATCGGCCTGATCAAGGACTGCCGCTTCTCCTCTCCGGCCCGAATTGGAGATCAGGTAACTTACACCTATAACATAAGCAACCTGGGAGACCTGCCGCTCTCTGGCGTCAATCTCAGCGATGCTCAGAACTGGGGGCCGGACTGCCGGCCTGCTTACACCAGCGGAGACGATGGAGACGGCATACTGGAAAGGGGGGAGTCGTGGTGGTATGAGTGCAGGTACACCATCGCCGATCCGGACGACTATCTGCTGCGCATAATGGATAGCAAGAGCAGCTCCGCATCCATGGCCGGGACGATAGATCATCTGCTGGAGATGAGAGGCCGCCTGGAGATCATGATGGAGGGCCTGCGCCGGGCGGAAGGCCGGTTTGACAAAGGGATCGCCCGGCTCACTGTCAGCCCTGAGACCCAGGACGGCAGGAGCTATACCAATTACAGCTATATCAATGAAGTAACCGGCGAGTCCCTCTGTCGCATAGTGGACGGCAGCGGCAATCTGAACCGCTCGATATACTATGATCCCGTCCCCGGTGCCGTGCTTTCCAGGCAGCAGTCGGCAGCTGGAAAGATGCTGTCGGAGGTGATCTATTATCCTCCGCCGGAGACCAAAGAGTATCTCAAGATAGAGTATGACATCCCGGCTAAAGGGTACAGGACATATACCATAATTGACTATAAGACCGGGGACACCTTGTTGCTGGTTGTCGATTCACTGGGTAACATATTGAACAAGGAGTACAGGATAACTCCGGGGTATAAGCCCTATGAAGAGAGATACTTTTTGAAAAATACTGCTACAGTAACTGCTGCCTCCGAAGATGGGACGGTCGTGTCTGATCGTGATTCGTATACGCTGGAGGTCCTCCGTCCCATGCCGATCTTATCAATCACCAAGATTCCTCAGGAGAGCATAGTCAATCCCGGTGATACTATAAATTATACGATTTTATATGAGAACATAGGCCACGCCGATGCCCAAGGGGTGGTGGTGAGGGAGATCTATGATAAGATGCTATCCATTTTATGGGCTGAACCGCCGCCCGATCCGGGAACGGTCGACCGCTGGACGGTACAGGATCTCAGGGCTGGGGAGACGGGCATCATCAGAATTTCGACTGTGGTCAGCCCGGATGCCACTGCCGGGTCACAGATAACCAATAAGGTGGAGATCGCCATCGAGCCCATCTCCTCCAACAGCTCCGTGAGCGTCGTCAACACCACTGTATCCGGCAGCTACCTCAACATCAGCAAGGAGGCCTCTCGAGAGGTCATCAGCCCGGATGATCCTGAGCCTTTTTCCTACACCATTAAATACGGAAATTTTGGCAAAGACAGGCAGCAGAATGTAACCATTCACGACTGGCTGGACCAAAATGTCGAATATATCGGCTTTGTTGCCCATCCGTCCCTGGCGGTCTCCCTGGAAGGAGAGCATCTGCAGTGGTACTGCGGAGACCTTGATGCCGGTCAGGAAGGGACAATCGAGATCAAAGTGAAGGCCAGGAGCAGGGCGGAGATGGCAGGGCACGGCAATGCCACATCCATCGTCAACCGATACAGAATAGACTCCTCCAATAAGCAGGGCACCATGAAATCCCTGGAGACTCTGCTGGTCCGCTCTCTGTGGATCAATAAGACCACTGACAGGAGATCGTACAATCCGGATGAGAATATCACTTATTTAATTAAGTACGGCAACTCGCTATCAATTCCGGCGAGCAGCGTAGCGGTCACCGACATTCTGCCACAGGTCGATTTCATCGATGCCTCGCCCGCGCCCACATCGATCAACGGCCATAACCTGACCTGGACCGTACGCGCTCTTGAGGGGGGAGCGGTCGGGGCCATCACATTGACCGTCCACATCCCCCGGGGATCGGCTGCCGGTTTTTCTGAGACGTCATCTGTTCGGGGTGAAGGATATGTCTATTCCCGAAAGGGATTTTCCACCGAGGAGAAGGTGGACAGCCTGGTAAACACAGTCACAATATCGGGATACTATGGCCAGTCCGGACATCGCTACAATGATTCGAGCCGGGCAATTGCTACCATTGCCGGTTACGCGGGAACGCAGGCCGGCTTTGTGGAGCACGGCAGCGGACAGTATCAGGAGGATTCGCAGAGCAGCATGAATCAGGCCAACAGAAGCGTATATCTGCAAAAGGATATCTTCGCCGCGCATAAGGCGACCGAGTTTTCCCTGCCGGGAAACAGGAGCATCAAATACGCCTCCACCTGGTCGGAGCAGAGCAGAGTTGAGAACAGGGTCCTGGGAGATATCGTCACCGAGAAATACACCTACGGCCAGGCCATAGACAGGAACAGCTCTTTTCATGCCGATATGAATGAGACGGTTTATGATTCAGAGGGCGATTTCACCTCCGGGCTATTTCGGATGAGCTACAAAAAGCAGCCTGCGTGCAGCCGGGAAGCCGCCCAGGAGATCGATGAGAACTATCACGGCAGCTTCCGCATAGAAGAGAGCCTGGACTCCTACGGCGAGAGCGTAAAATTCGCCAAGGCCGCCAAAGGAAAGGGATTCGTCTCCTCGGATAAGAGGGCGGCAGGAGAGCAGAGGTCCTATGAATCGGGAAGCGGCTACTATTCCTCTCAGGAGGAGGCCCAGCAACAGTTTGTGGAAAAGGATATGAAAGCGATCTATGCTCCCACCAGTGCGCTGGCAGGGGGCAGGAATGTCAATTATTCCGGATTATGGAGCGAGGGCATGTGGACCGCCCATCCCGGCAAGCATATCATCCTCAGCGAGGCTATCTCCCAGGCGGTCTCATTGGATATGGAGGCTGCCATGGAGAAGACCTCCCTTTCCATGCTGGGAGAGTTCAACGGAACCCTTGACCTCGATGTCCAGGCCGGGGCGGGGATGGGCGTGGAGCAGAGGCTCCTGGGTGCTTTCCAGACGGATACGGCCATCAGCATCTATTCCGCCCCTCGCCACCTCTATTCCCATGTCAATGTCAGTCAGAACGCCACCATGCTGGATGAGCAGACGGCGCTATTCTGGATCAATGTGACCAACGACGGCAACAAGAAGCTGGGCCGGATAAATGTCACAGATATCCTGCCGGAGGGGCTGGACTACATCAACTCCAGCATCCGGCCCAAGGCCAAAGGGCAGATGATCAACTGGAGCATACCCTCCCTGGAGATCAGCCGGACTTTGACCATTAAGCTGAGGGCCAGGATCAACAGCAGCCACGAAGAGAGCGGCAGCGGCGGTTACGTCAATTTCGTCAGGGTGAGGACGGTGTCAGGAGAGAGCATTCTTGAGGCAGTGAGCAGCCTCTTCTTTGAGGCCTTCTACCAGCCGCTGCCCTGCTGCCCGGCGAATGCTAAGGCCGCCAATGCCAGCGCCATCTTCAAGGCCGCAGTGGTCAGGGACAACTGGGGAGACTGGAATCCCTCACCCTGCTTCGCCCTCAACGGCAGCATGACGGAGTGCTCGGCGCTGCGGGACGAATACTACGATGAGCTGGAGAAGAATATGACGCAGTGCTGCGCCTCGAATTACGAGGTGCCTTGAGGGCAATCTGAGCTGAGGATCAAACAAAGCCTAATGATTCTTTTCCTCTGTGTCTCTGCGCCTCTGTGGTTTAGTTAGTAGTAACCGACAATTAAGCCTAATGCTACTGAACAAAACCACAGAGGCACAGAGGCACAGAGACCCGGAACCATTTCACACGAACTCAACTGTGCAGCACTCCCTGTTTACCGCCACGTCCTCAGCATTGGGCAGCTTGGTGAGGGTGACAGAGAGCCGTCCGTCGGCAGGTATCCTGTCTGCCGGGATCATCAGATAGCCGGTGGTCTGGTATCCCCAGCCCTGGGTGTCGGCGGGCATCTGCATTTCATGGTGGGCGTTCTTCAAAGCAACAGTTGAATTCCTGCTGCCGGAACTGGTGGCGTAGGCGATCCTGACGTCGGTGGAGTATCCGCTGCCTCCGCCCAAGCCGGATGGGCGGGTGACCAGGGGGGTGAGGTAGATGAACAGCTTTCTGTCGGCGGGCAGGCCATAGAAATTCCAGGTTGCCGACTGCCCCGGCTGGGTGAGCCAGGTCCAGCCGGAGATGAATTTGTCGGAGGTGACGGAATAGTCCATATCATCTGCCACAGAGGCGACATTCACCGGGCCGAAATGGCTGATGGTCGAGGCGGCGGTTGTTCCGGGATAGCCGGTCCCTGGATGGGGCTCTGTGCTGCCGGAGGAGGCGCCCGTTTCTGCCGAATAATTGCCGTCGGCTGCTACGGCTGTCCAGACGTAGCCCTTCGGGCAGAGCCATTCCTGCGGGGAGGCGTTGGCAGGCATGCCCCGCCAGCCGGCGGGCAGGGCGTTTGCAGAGTCCGGGGCAAATGAGCATTGCCCCGCGGCGTCATTTACCACCATGCTCCGGCAGTCGCCCGCGACTCCGGAGTGGCCCTCTGTGCAGCAATGGGCGGCCTGGAAGGGGGTGCAGTTGCCGCGCACGTCGACCGATGTGTAGCCCTCCGGGCAGGAGGAGCCCTCAGGCAGAGCCGACCAGCCCTGGGGCGGGGTGCAGTCCATGCACTCGTCGCCGGGCAGGAAATCAGAGCACTGCATCAGGTCGTCATTAACGATCAACTGGGTGGGCAGGGGGGCGGCGGCGGCGAGGCCGACCAGGAAAAGGATTGATAGGGCGAAGGCAAAGATCTTCATGCATAATCATTGGCAGTGGGGGTATATTGTGTTTCTGCTCGAAAGAAATGAAATTACCGGGGCGGGCGCGCGAAAAATACTATATCCAAGGAGAGGGATGAAGGATGCGGTGAAAGAGCATCAGCACATCGAATGGAAAGAGAAGTGGCGGGACGAATACTTAAAGTGGATTTGCGGCTTTGCCAATGCCGAGGGCGGCGTGCTGGTCATCGGGCGCAATGATCGGGGTGAGGTGGTCGGCCTGAAGGACGCGGCCAAGCTCATGGCAGACCTGCCCAACAAGGTGCGTGATGTCCTGGGCATACTGGTGGATGTCAACCTCCGGGATGAGGCGGGGCGGGCATATCTGGAGCTGGTGGTCTCGCCCTATCCCAATCCCATCAGCTACAAGGGCGAGTATTACTATCGCAGCGGCAGCACCAACCAATTTCTCAAAGGCGCGGCGCTGGATCGATTTCTGTTGAGAAGGCACGGCAGAACCTGGGATGCCTCTCCGCTGCCGGGGGTGACGCTGGCTGATCTGGACGCGGGGGCCCTGAAGACTTTCCGCAGACTGGCCCAAAAGAGCCAGCGCCTGCCGGAGAGCGTGCAGGACGAGCCGGACTCGACATTGCTCGAAAAACTACACCTGGTGGATGGTCGCTATCTGACTCATGCCGCAGCCCTGCTTTTTCACCCGGAGCCGGAGCGATTCTTCACCGGGGCTTATGTGAAGATCGGCTACTTTGAGAGCAACGTCGATTTGCGTTATCAGGATGAAGCGGCAGGCACGCTGATCTCCCAGGTGAACCTGACCATCGAGATACTGAAAGCCAAGTATCTGAAGGCCTGGATTACTTACGACGGTCTGCAGCGCATTGAGACTTGGCCGCTGCCCATGCCTGCGCTGCGGGAAGCAGTTCTCAATGCGGTGATTCATAAAGATTACACCACCGGCACACCCATCCAGATCAGCGTCTATCCGGATAAGCTGATGATCTGGAATCCTGGCGAACTGCCCCCCGATTGGACGGTGGAAAAACTGCTGGGCAAACATGCCTCCATCCCCTTCAATCCAAATATTGCCAATGTGTTCTTCCGGGCAGGGATGATTGAAGCCTGGGGCCGAGGCATCGAAAGGATCATGCAAGCCTGCAAAGAGGCGGGTACACCTGAGCCGGAGGTAAAGTATGAACAGACGGGTTTGTGGATGGTGTTTCCTTTTAGGGTCAGACAGACCGTAGCAGAGGCAGCAATTCCTCAAGAAACTACCCAAGAAACTACCCAAGAAACTACCCAAGAAACTACCCAAGAAAAGATCCTCGCGCTGCTCAGCGCACAGCCGACCATCACACGCAAGGAGCTGGCTGCCAGGATCGGCCTCAGCGCGGACGGCATCAAGTATCACATGGAAATTATGAAATCAGTCGGATTGATCCGACACGTCGGGTCCACCAAGGCAGGCCATTGGGAGATCTTGAAGTGAGCACCATCGACAAAACCGAGTGCGTCACGCAGAGCCGCGTCATCACTCTCTTCCGTGATGAGTTGGGCTATTGCTCTCTCGGCTTCTAACCAGGTTAGCTTTCAAGGTTCGAAGTTCTATGCTTAAAACGGCTCTCCGCTATTTCCTATGGGTATTGGCATTTCCATCTCTGTGAGTCCTCTGTGCGCTTCTAATGTCTCTGTGGTGGAAGTCCGTTTGTAAAAGGCCATAACTAGAGGCTAACGTTTTTCACTACAGAGAAACGATCATGATGCAAATGCAACTATGGACTGAGAGGCCATAGCCTCCTCAGCCCGAAATCCATCTCGCCCCTAATCCCGGCTCCTCTCCTTGTCCACCCTCATCTGGTGGCGGTACATGATGGCCAGAGCATCAGCCACCTGCTCCGGCGTGGAGAACACGGGGATGCCCGCCTTCTCCATCTTGATCACATCGGGCATGGCAAACTCCTTTCCCGCCACGCAGGCGATGATGGGCTTGCCCCGATAGTCCACGCTCCTTAAGGCCTCCACGTAGCTGTCCAGGATCTCGGCCTGCAGCACCACTATGAAGCTTCCCACGTCCTCGCTGTCGACGCCGATCTCAATGGTCCTCTTCACAGTCTCCGCATCCTGGCTGAATGTGTAGTCCACAGGATTCATGCCGCAGACGTAATCGGGCAGGAGCTTTTTGAGCCTGTCTTTGAGGTGCGGCTCCAGCTCAGCGAGACGCATGCCGTTGTCGGTGATGGCGTCCGCAGCGATGACTCCCAGAGACCCCGCGTAGGTTATGATGAACACCCCCTCCCGGTCCGGCATGGGCTGCTTGGAGATGGCACGGGCCAGGTTGAACATGTGCTCATAATCGCGCGCCCGGATGATGCCCGACTGGCGGAAGGCAGCGCTGAATATGAGGTCGTTACCCGCCAGCGACGCCGTATGTGAGGCGACGGCTTTCTTGCCGGCATCCGTGCGCCCGGACTTGAGGACCACAATGGGCTTTTCCAGCGTCACCTTGCGGGCCACATCGATGAAGCGCCTGCCGCCCTTGACCGACTCCAGGTACATGCAGATGACATTGATGTAGTCATCCTGAGACACAGCCTCCAGGATGTCCGTCTCATTGATGTCCAGCTTGTTGCCGATGGTGGCGATGATGCCAAAGTCCATGATGTGCCGCAAGCCCCAGAGCATGCCGGCGGCGCAGACGCCCGCCTGGGAGACCAGGCCGATGTTGCCCATGGAGAGGGCATCCACAATGCCAATGGACTGAACCATGCTGCAATGGGTGTTGATGATTCCCGAGCAGTTGGGGCCGAGCAGCCGAACGCCATATCTGTCGGCAATGGCCTTCATGGCCAGCTCGATCTTCTTGCCCTCCTCGCCAAGCTCCGCAAAGCCGGCGCTCTCCACCACGATGTAGCGCACGCCGCACTTGCAGCACTCCTCGACCACATCCGGCGTTACGCCTGCCGAGACCAGGATGATGGCTACGTCCACCGGCTCGGGAACGGCGCTGATGCTGGGATAGGCCTTGCAGCCGTGAATCTCGTCGGCCCGGGGATTGATGGGATACAGCTTTCCCTGGAACTTGTGGCTGACCAGATTGGTAAAGACATTCCAGCCCAATTTTCCCGGAGTGCCGGAGGCCCCGATGACGGCAATGCTGCGGGGATAGAAGAGGTCATGCAGGTCCTGGCTGGCCGGAGCGGGCGGCTGCTTCCAGGGCTCGCCTAGGATGAGGCGCGCATCGGCCACAGTGTAGCCCTGGGGATAGAGGAACACGGGATTCATGTCCATCTCGGCGATGTCCTGGTTGTCCATGACAAAATCGGAGACCGAGAGGAGCAGCTTCTCCAGAGCCTCTATGTCTGCCGCCCGGCCGCGATAGCCCCGCAGCAGGGCATAGCCCCGAACCTCCTGGATCATCTCTCTCGCGTCCGATGCCGTGATGGGAATGGAGCGGAAGGAGACATCCTTCAAAACCTCCACGAACACTCCCCCCAGGCCGAACATCAGCATCGGCCCGAATGTGGCGTCATTGGCGACGCCGATGATGGCCTCGATGCCGGGCTCGGCCATCCTCTGCACCGAAATTCCGGCGATATTCCTGCCGGAGAAGGCGGCGGCAATCCCGGCGTAGGCGCTCCTCACTCCAACCTCATCGGCTATGTTGAGGACCACGCCACCGGCGTCCGACTTGTGGACCACATCAGGTGACAGCACCTTCATGGCCACCGGACAGCCCAGGGAACGGAAGATCTGCACTGCCTGATCGGCGGTCTGCGCCACCGCGGATCCGGTGGTGGTGATGCCCAGGCTTTCTAAAACGGCTTTGCTCTCATGCTCCATCAGGTAAGTTCTGCCCTGCCCCTTTGCCTGATCAATGACATCTCGATATTGCTTTGCCATTTTGACCCCGAAATAAAGCTATATCTCGTGAGACTTCGCTTTTCCTTTAACCGTGGCCGATAGGTGGCCGATAGCTTAAAAAGCTTGCCCGACTTATTAAATTTTTACAATATATTTTTTGGCGGAGGCGATGCACTTATCTCAGATAAACGCCCAGTTATAGCACATGGATACGGAAATCGTCCAGGTTATTCTCGAAAAGGAGCCCTCCGTCAAGAATCCCATACTGATAGAGGGATTTCCGGGAATCGGCCTGGTAGGCAACATCGCCAGCCAGTACATAGTCAATGAGCTGAAGATGACGTACCTTGGGGCCATGAGTTCCAAGTACTTCCCGCCCCTGGCAGTGCTTTTGGGTGGGGTGGTGAACATGCCGGTGAGAATCTACGAGGACGCCGGAAAGGGCATAATCATCCTCACCGCTGACATACCCGTCCATCCCCTGGCCTCCTATGAGATCGGCAGGGAGATCGTGTCCTGGGCCCAGTCCATCGGCGCCCGGGAGATGATCTGCCTTGCCGGCATAACCGTCATGGGAGACGAGCACCGCGTCTTCGGGGCGGCCAGCCGGCAGGAGCTTTTGGAGAAGATCAAAGACAAGGCGGAGATATTTGAGCTGGGCACCATCACCGGCATCACCGGCAGCATCATGAACGAGTGCCGCATCAAGAATATGCCGGCCATATGTCTTTTGGGGGAGACGTCCTCCACGGAGCCGGATCCCAGGGCGGCAGTGGCCACCCTCGAGACCCTCAACAGGATATACGACCTGGGCATAAGCACCGGCAAGCTCTCCGAGCAGGCAGAGCAGATTGAGGTGCAGATGGCTCAACTCTCTCAGCAGATGAAGGCGGCAGGCGCCGATGAACAGCAGACCCAGATGCCCAAAGAGTTCCCCATGTACGGGTGATGCAAGATGAACTACATTTCACTGACGGGATTGTCCAAGCATGTCCTCAAGGAGCTCTCCGCGGCCAGGGTACGGACGGTGGAGATCAGGAGCCCCAACAACTTCTTCGCCCTGCTCGCTGCCCAGCCGGGAGACCGCATATTCCTGACGGATAGCAGCGCCCCGGATATCGTGCCCGGCACGGTGGGCCTCATCGCTGTCATCCGGGCTCTTCAGACCATCACCCACCGGACGGTTCAGTCCAGCCAGGACTACTACGAGGAGCGGGAGGCCCAGGCTGCCAGAGTGCAACTGCAACTGATGGCCGTGGGAAGGGTAAGAAGGATCACCAACTTCGAGCCGGGAACGCCCCTCACGCTGGATGTGGATGAGGTCAGATACTGCGACGCCCGCTAGGCCTGAGAGGGTGCTGCTGGTCACAGGCAGGCTGGCAAAAGAGCAGGTCATCGAGGCAGCACGCTGTTTCGGCGGCGGAGCGGAGGTGCTGGTGGCAGACCTGGATGTGGCCGCCTTCATAACCCCGCAGATGCTGCTGGTCGCTGCTCCTCGGGGCTATGATCTCATACTCATTGCTGGCAGCGTCACCGCCGACTTTCGGGAGGTGGAAGAGGAGCTGAAGACCCCTGTCAGGCTCGGCCCCAAACATGCCGCGGACATAAGGTTCGTCCTCGATCATCTGCATGATTTCGAGCTGTCCACCACGGTCCCGGCCTGCGTTCTCATGCAGGAGAGGCTGAGAAGGGATGCCCTCTCTTTAGTGGAGCGGCTGGAAGAGCAGGCGTCGTGGCTGATGAAGGTCCGGGGGCGAAAGGTCGGAGGCGGATCGCGCATGAAGGTCCTGGCCGAGATCGTGGATGCAGCCCGGCTGACGCCGGCCGCCCTGGCCGACAGGATTCGCTACTATGAAGAGCAGGGCGCAGATATGATCGACCTGGGCCTCTCCCTGGATGCAAACTGTGGGCAGGTGGAGGCGGCAGTGGGCCTGGCCCGGCGGGCTACGGACCTGCCCATAAGCATCGACACCCTCCGGCCCGACCTGATCCTGTCCGGCATCAGGGCGGGCGTGGACCTGGTGCTCAGCCTGGACGGGGGAAACCTTCCCCTGGTGGGCGAAGCGGTGGCCCATGCGGGCCTGCCGGCGGTGGTCATCTCCGGCCCCGGCCCGGCGAGCCTGGAGGAGAACCTGGCCAAGGCCGCGAGCCTGGGCATCTCCGCCATAGCCGATCCGGTTCTGGAGCCGCCCCTGCTGGGCCTGGCCGCCTCCCTGAACAGATACCTGCTCTTTCATGAGTCTCACCCCTCCATCCCCCTTTTCTTCGGAGCGGGCAATGTGACCGAGCTATTGGACGCCGATACAGGAGGGGTCAACGCCCTGCTGGCCGCCCTGTCGGCGGAGGTGGGGGGCAGCATCCTCTTCACTCCGGAGTACAGCGCCAAGGCGGCGGGGTCGGTGGGTGAGCTGGCCACGGCCTCCAGGATGATGCTCCTGGCGGGGTCGCGTCGTTCTCCTCCCAAGGACCTGGGGCTGGACGGGCTGGTCCTCAAGGAGAAGAGGCGGCTGGCGGAGGAGCCCATGCCGGCTGACGCCATTGATGCCCAGGCTGGCCAATCGCGCCGGTTTATGGAGGACGGGGCTGGCTCCTTCAGGATATTCATATCCGGTGAGAGGATCGTCGCCCAAAATGCAGAGACGGCCATATCGGGCAAGTCCGCCAAGAGCATCCTGAATGCCATCATCGACCGCCGTCTGGTCAGCCGCCTGGATCATGCCGGCTACCTGGGCCGCGAACTGGAGAGGGCTGAGACGGCCCTGCGGCTGAAAAGGGGCTACATCCAGGACGAGCCCCTCTGGCCGGCAGAGAAGAGTTAAATAATCAGCATGTGACCATGAGGCCGATGAATTCCAAGGCTTTCGCTATCTTCGTAGGCGCTATTATGGTCGTCTCCGCCTTTGCCGGTTTCGTGCTGAGGGGGAGCGATCAGGAAGGGACCGTGGTTGTTGCATCCGGGAGCGACTCCCTGCAAACCTTCGGGGTGCAGGGACGGCTGGTTGACTGGAACTTTGACGGACTGGGGGACGTTCTGGAGCTCTCTCCCCAAAATACGGTCATTGCATACTGGATCAATGTCACAGTATCGCAGAACCTGAGCAGTATCGCGGCATCAGCTCTTCCTCAGTCCATCGGCCTGCTCTACGGCAGCCAGCTTTACAGCACACCCATTGAAAGGCTGGCCAATATCAACTTCAACGGCACCTGGACGGAGCTGCACTGGATCAAGCCCTATCCGGTCAACTACGACGGCCTGGTCATACCGTATGAAAATTACATGATGATCCCCACAGGGGCCGATTATGTCAGAGTCCTGGGCAGGCCCGCCGTCTTCGGCTCGCAGGAATCGGTGGAAAAGGTCATAGATGTGGTCTCAGGAGGTCTGTCGGCCCAGGAGGAGTTCTCCCTGGCGGGTGGCGAGCAGGCTGACTTGCAGGTCGCGGCACTTGGAAGCGGCGGCGCGGCCATGCCTCTCTCCGGCGCATACAGGGAGTTCTATCTGGGAGTAAGCTCACCCCGGGAGGGAGAAGGCTATTATGTCTCAGCCAAATTGCTCCAGCCCGAGGGCAGCGCCGCTGGCAAGGCCAGGGATATCGCCTCCTCGAACAATCTCAGCTTCTCACAGTCCGGCGAGACGGCACAGGCATCCGGGCTCGTTCCGGAGGAGAGGCTACAGGGTGTGCTCACGGCTCTTCTCGGGCCGTAGCGCAACCTTTTTACATGTGAAGCTTATGGCATTCCTAGTTTATTCACCAAATGAAAAGCCCCGATACGTTAGGCGCTTTTGCGATGAATGATGATGGGCGAAGAGCCCGGAAGGAGACAGAATTATGGCAAGACCGATATTTGTAAGATTTGATGTTCCTGCAGAGCTGGCATCCAAGTCCCTTGAGGCCCTGGAGCTGGCTCGCGATACCGGCAGAATCAAGAAGGGAACCAATGAAGCCACCAAGGCCATCGAACGCGGCGTGGCCCGCCTGGTAATTGTAGGCGAAGACGTCATGCCCCCGGAGATCGTGGCCCATATTCCCGCCCTCTGCGAAGAGAAGAAGACGCCCTATATCTACGTCAAGAAGCAGAGCGAGCTTGGCGCAGCAGCGGGCCTGGGCGTGAAGAGCGCAGCCGCAGCCATTGTCGAGCCCGGCAAGGGCAAAGAGCTGCTTGATGAGATTGTGCAGAAAGTCTCTGCCCTGAAGTAGGTGATATCCGATGGAGGATGAGAACGGCATTCCGGCAGAGGTCATCGAGGTCATCGGCGTTACTGGCATGCATGGCGAGGCGACGCAGATCAAGTGCCGTATCCTGGAAGGCAATAACAAAGGCCGCATCATCACCAGGAACTGCATGGGACCCATACGCATGGGCGATGTCCTGATGCTGCTGGAGACGGCCAGAGAGGCCAAGAAGCTTACCAGCAGGTGATGGAAGATGGAAGAGAGAAAGTGCAGCTTCTGCAACAAGACCATCGAGCCGGGCACAGGCAAGCTCTATGCCAAGAAGGACGGCACGGTCTTTTACTTCTGCT
>DAOPZB010000015.1:0-16458 GCA_035353195.1 Methanothrix sp.
GAGGGCCTGGGCGAGTACTTCGAAGAGCATCCCATTGTGGCCACCAACATTGTGGAGAAGGCGGGCGAAGCACTGCGCGCCCGCGAGGCGGCCAGAAAGGCCAAGGAGCTGACCCGGAGGAAGAATGCCCTGGGCTCCGGCGGCCTGCCCGGAAAATTGGCCGACTGCTCGGATAACGACCCCTCCAAATGCGAGATCTACCTGGTGGAGGGCGAGTCCGCGGGGGGGAGCGCCAAACAGGGCAGGAACCGCCACTTCCAGGCCATCCTGCCTCTGCGGGGCAAGATCCTCAATGTGGAGAGGGCCAGGCTCGACAAGATCCTGAAGAACGCCGAGATCCGCAATATGATCGTGGCCTTCGGCACGGGCATCGGCGACGACTTCGACATCACCAAAGCCCGCTACCACAAGGTGGTCATTATGACCGATGCCGATGTGGACGGCTCGCACATTCGCACGCTTCTGCTCACATTCATCTACCGCTACATGAGGCCCCTGATCGAAGCCGGCTATGTCTTCATAGCCCAGCCTCCCCTCTACATGGTCAAGAAGGGCAAGGCCGTCAGCTACGCCTACACAGACGAGCAGCTCAGCGACCTGGTCAAGTCCCTGGCCAAGCCGGCCATACAGAGGTACAAGGGCCTGGGAGAGATGAATCCTGAGCAACTGTGGGAGACCACCATGAATCCTGAGAAGAGGACCATGCTCAGGGTGACCCTGGAGGACGCAGTGGAGGCGGACCGCATATTCACCATACTCATGGGCGACCAGGTGGAGCCCCGCCGCGAGTTCATAGAGACGCATGCCAAATATGTGAAGAACCTTGATGTGTGAGGTGGCTTTGACGGAAGTACAGGTTAATCTTACTGAGGAGATGAAGTCCTCTTACATCGATTATGCCATGAGCGTCATCGTAGGCAGGGCGCTGCCGGATGTGAGGGACGGCCTCAAGCCGGTTCACCGGCGCATACTTTATGCCATGTATGAGCAGGGCATGACCCACGACCAGCCCTACAAGAAATCGGCGCGTGTGGTGGGAGATGTCATGGGCAAATACCATCCCCACGGGGATGCGGCCATATACGAGACCATGGTGCGCATGGCCCAGACCTTCTCCATGCGCTATCCTCTCATCGACGGCCAGGGCAACTTCGGATCGGTGGACGGCGACCCGGCGGCTGCCATGCGCTACACCGAGGTGCGGCTGGCCAAAATCGCAGAAGAGCTATTGGCTGACATAGAAAAGAATACAGTTGACTTCGTGCCCAACTACGACGGCTCGCTCAAGGAGCCCACAGTCCTGCCCGGCAAGCTTCCCAACCTCCTGCTCAACGGCTCGACGGGCATAGCCGTGGGCATGGCCACCAACATCCCTCCCCACAATCTTAGGGAGCTGGCCGGGGCCCTCATTCATCTCATCGATCAGCCTTCCGCCACCGTCGGGGAGCTGATGCATCTCATGCCCGGCCCAGACTTTCCCACGGGCGGCTACATTGTAGGCCGGGTGGGAATTGAGGCCGCCTATGCGGGCGGCCGGGGCAGCATAATGATGCAGGCCAAATCCGAGATCGAGGAGGGCACGAGGAGCACGAAGATCATCTTCACCGAGCTGCCCTATCAGGTCAACAAGGCCAAGCTCATCGAGGACATGGCGGAGATGGTCAAAGGCGGCCGGCTGGAGGGCATATCCGACCTGCGGGACGAGTCGGACAAGGACGGCATCCGCATGGTGGTGGAGGTCAAGACAGGCTTCAATGCCAGTGTGGTGCTCAATCAACTGCACAAGCACACCGCGCTACAGACCAGCTACGGCATCAACAACATGGTCCTGGTGGACGGCCTGCCCAAGACCGTCTCCCTCAAGGAGATGCTGGAGCAGTTCATCCACTACCGTTCCATCGTCATCGAGAGGCGCACCAGGTTCGACCTGGATGCGGCAGAGAAGAGGGCCCACATCCTGGCCGGCCTGCTCATCGCTCTGCGGAACATCGACGAAGTGATACGGCTGATAAAGGCCGCTGCATCCCCCAATGAGGCCAGAGAGGCCCTGATACTGGCGTTCTCCCTCTCCGAGGAGCAGGCCAAGGCCATTTTGGACATGAGGCTGCAGAGGCTCACGGGCCTTGAGCAGGAGAAGATAGTCTCCGAGGCGGCTGAGCTGGAAAAGCTCATCGCCCACCTCCGCCAGATCCTCTCCAGCAACCTGGAGATCTTGGCCATCATCAAACAGGAGCTGGCTGAGCTCTCCGCCAATTACGGAGACGAGAGGCGCACTGTCATCATCGATGCCGAAGGTGAATTCTGCCAGGAGGACCTGATTCAAGAGGAAGAGGTGGCTGTGACCATCACCTCCTCCGGATACATCAAGAGGCAGCCTCTCACCGCCTATCGCGCCCAGAGGCGGGGCGGAAAAGGGGTCATGGGAGCCGAGACCAAGAGCGAGGAGTTTGTGACCGACGTCTTCACCGCCTCCACCAAGGACTACCTGCTCTTCTTCACAGACAAGGGCAAGGCCCACTGGCTGAAGGTCTACGAGGTCCCCTCCCTGGGCCGGGCGGCGCGGGGCAAGTCCATCGTCAATCTGCTCCAACTGGAGCCGGACGAGAAGATCACAGGGGCAATTCCCGTAAAGAGCTTCCAGTCCGGCTACATCGTGCTGGTCACCCGGAGCGGCAGCATAGTCAAGATGCCCTTGCAGGCGTTCTCCAATCCTCGCAAAGGGGGCATCAAGGCTGTGAACCTGAAGGGAGACAGCCTGGTTTCGGCCAAGCTCACGGACGGCAGCCGGGAGCTTCTCATCGCTACAAGGTTTGGAAAGGCCATTCGCTTCATGGAGGAGGACGTGCGCGCCTCCAATCGGGGCACCATGGGGGTCAAGGCCATCAGCCTGAACATGGGCGACGAGCTGATCAGCATGGATGTGATTCGGGAGGGTGCGAGCTACACCCTGCTCACCATCACCAATCAGGGCTATGGCAAGAGGACGGAGATAAGCGAGTATCCCCAGCAGAGGCGGGGAGGCAAGGGCGTCAAGAACATCGATGCCAGGAAGGGCTTCGTCTGCTGCTCCACCACTGTCTCTGAGGATGATGAGTTGCTGGTGACGACCAAAGAGGGTGTGGTCATCAGGATTCCGGCCAGCGAGATCCGGGTGCAGGGCCGGTCCACCCAGGGAGTGCGCATCATGAACGTCAAGCCGGGAGACGAGGTGGCGGCGGTGGCGAGGATCACCTGAGGCCGCCTGTCTCTTCAATATTTTTTTTTTGCGCACCCTGATCTGAGCCCATTTTGCGCTGAGGGAGAACAAAAATCATCCATACATGAATTCTGAAAATGGTCATAACAAATTATTCATACCTTGATCTTTGGGATTGTCTATTATGAGATTCGGCTGCATCTCAATGCTAATATTGCTCCTCGTGATTATCGCGGGGTGTATCGAATCTGAGAAGAACGACAGTGCTGTAATTATTCTTGAGCCCCCCGGACTGCTGCCTAATGTCACAGCACATGAATCATCTCTTCCCGGACAAAATTTCACAGCAAATGATTGGTTCAACAAAGGCAATGCCCTTTTTTATCAAAGCAGATTCAATGAATCCATTTTTGCTTATGACCAATCAGTCGGGATCAATCCACAATTTCCAGAAGTCTGGAATAACCGGGGCGTGGTTCTCGATAAACTTGGCTACGTAGACGGAGCCGTTCAATGCTACGACAAGGCCATCGAAATTGATCCAGATAATGCAGTGGTCTGGAGCAATAAGGGATTTGCTCTTATGAATCTGGGAAGAAACGATGAAGCAGCCAGTTCTTATGGCAAGGCTGCCAATCTCAATCCTGAGGATACATCTGCTTTTAACAATGGATTTCTTGCTCTTATGAGCTTAAGCAGATACGATGAGGCGCTAGAAGTCTGCAATAGGGCTATTGAACTGCATCCGAATTCTACGCTGTTCCGGAACAACAAAGGCATAGTGCTCGATGCATTAGGCAGTTATGATGAAGCCATCGAATCCTTTGATGAAGCAATAGAACTCTCTCCCGAATTTGTTGCAGCATGGAAAAACAAAGGCTCCGTTCTTAAAAAGCTTGGCCGGAATACTGAAGCGGATGCTATCTCAGCGAAAGCGCGGCAGATGGATAGCTCCGATCAACCATCATTCGCGATAGTCTGGATTTATAGAGGCGCAAATCTTATTAATATATGTAAATACGACGAGGCAGTAATGTGCTTTGACAAGGCCATCGAACTGGATCCAACTGATGCAGCTCCTTGGTACGACAAAGGCATTGCCCTTGGTGCCCAAGGCAAACATAATGAGGCCATCGGAGCGTATGAAGAAGCCATCAAGCTGAATCCGGCATATGCTGAAGCCTGGGCCAACAAAGGCTTCGAGCTCTTGGATTTGGGACGGAATAATGAGTCATTGGATTATTTTGATAGAGCCATAGAGCTGAAACCTCAACTTCCTGAACCCTACTTTGGAAAAGGGCTTGCTCTGAGAAAGATCGGCGATTATAAAGGATCGGTTGATACTCTGAACAAATCATTACAGTCAAGCGAAGTGATGATTGCGTTGGCTCCTGATCAAGAACACTGGTATGTATGCGAAGCAGATGCTCTATTTGAACTGGGCAGATATAACGAGTCTATTGCTGTCTATGATAACACTATTGAGCAAAACCATAACTGTACAGAAGCCTGGGATGGTAAAGGAGACGCAATGGCGAATTTGGATAAATATCATGAAGCACTCTTCTGCTACAACAAAGCAATTGAAATCGATCCTCAAAAAGCCGAAGCCTGGGACGGCAAAGGCAGAGCCTTAATGTCGCTTGGCAAGACAACTGATGCCGTAGCGGCCTTCACAAGGGCCAGGGAGCTTGGGTATAATGGATGACTCTCAAACGCGGGCATCCCATCCCAATAGAGCCCTTCCATTCTTTTTGGGCATAGTTCAAGCAGAGGAGCGCCATCAATTGACCTATTATGAATGATTAGGAGAGACAATTTTCTCAGAGATGTCCGGGGCGGCAGCAGTTGTCCGCCCTGCCCTCAATTCGGGCCATTCTCCCGGCGACATCGCTTTTTGCCGGAGTGCTCATTTCCCCAATCTTTAAAAATTAATTTATTAAGTTGTCTTATGATCTTTTATGAATTCGCATTCCAACGGCAAAGTTTAAGTTCAATGGGGCCTGATTATGCGTATTGCTTTCTAGGAATTTATTTATCGAATAAGTTTAAATAGGCCGACATGACGTTTCCGGCCTACTTGCCTATTTATAAATTTAACTCAGAATTCTTAAATAGCTGAGAAAGGACCTCTGCCTCCACCAGTCAAACATAAAGATTTGGGTAGATGCTAAACGGAGATGCAAAAAAATGTCCCAACATAATCCTTTTGAGATAGCCCAAAAACAGCTCGATGATTGTGCCAAGATTCTGAACCTGGATGCCGGAGTGCATGAATTCCTCAAGCAGCCCCGCCGTGAATACCACTTCTCCATACCGGTGCGCATGGATGACGGAAGCCTCAAGGTATTCCAGGGCTTCAGGGTGCAATACAACGACGCCCTGGGCCCCTGCAAGGGCGGAATTCGCTTCCACCCCGATGAGACCATCGACACCGTCAAAGCTCTCTCTGCCTGGATGACCTGGAAGACCTCTCTTCTCGGCCTGCCCCTGGGCGGAGGCAAGGGCGGAGTCATCTGCAACCCCAAGGAGCTTTCCATGGGCGAGCAGGAGCGCCTCTGCCGCGGCTACATGGACATGATCTGGCAGAACATCGGCCCGGAGAAGGACGTCCCTGCACCCGACGTTTACACCACTCCCCAGATGATGGCCTGGATGATGGACGAGTACTCAAAACTGACCGGCTCCAACAACTTCGGCTGCATCACCGGCAAGCCCCTCTGCGTGGGCGGATCCTGCGGCAGAGGCGACGCCACCGCCCGGGGCGGCATGTATGCCCTGAGGGAGGCCGCCAGGGAGTTTAACATCGACCTGTCCAAGGCCACATTCGCCATTCAGGGATACGGCAATGCGGGAAGCTTTGCCCACAGCCTGGCCAAGGAGCTGTTCGGCGGAAAGGTTGTTGCCGTCAGCGACTCCAAGGGCGGAGTGTTCAACGCCGCCGGCATCGATGCCGAGCAGGCTGCTGCCGTGAAGGCCCAGACCTCCACCGTGGCCAATATCCCCGGCGGCAAGAAGATCAGCAACGAGGAGCTTTTGGAGCTGGATGTGGACATACTCGTAGCTGCCGCTCTGGAGAACGTGATCACCAAGGACAACGCCGGCCGGATCAAGGCCAAGATCATTGTGGAGCTGGCCAACGGCCCCACCACTCCGGAAGCCGATGCCGTCCTCTTCAAGAACAAGGTGCACGTCATACCCGACTTCCTGGCCAACGCCGGCGGTGTGACCGTCTCCTACTTCGAGATGGTGCAGAACATCATGCGCTACTGCTGGTCCTTCGATGAGGTCTATCAGAAGCTCGATGAGAGGATGACCATGGCCTACCAGGGCGTCCTGGCAGCCTCCAAGAAGTACAACATCAACATGCGCCAGGCGGCTTACACCGTGGCTGTGGCCAGGGTCGTCGAGGCCATGAAGATGCGTGGCTGGGTTTAGGTCGCTCAGCCATCCCAATAGAAGATCGATAAGATCCCTACCGGTTCAAAACCACCAGCAAAGGTGCTTTGCGCTCCACAGGGGCGGATGCCGTCATAGGGGCGCAAAGGCCTTTTTATTTTGTTTTTATTTCTAAATCCTACAATTCAGATATTTGTTTCTCTATATTTTTGAAGTGATTTAGCAGGTCACAACCTCTTTTGGTAGTCTCGTATATTATGTTCTTTCCCGGATTTGCCCTGATCATTCCGTTTTTTATCAGCAAATCCATATAAAATTCTACAGACTTGAAATTGAGATTGGCCTGATAGACGATTTTGGTCTTATTGGCCCCGCTCTGGCATATATCCAGTATGCTGGAAATGATGGAATACCTGCTTCTCTTCATTCTCAATACTTCCCCCCACTATCGTTTTTTTATGATATTTTCAAAAGGCGCTCCCCCTGATAATATGCTTAACGAATCCAATTTCAGTACCCATGCCATTAAGGATGTTTCCTTCTTAATTTAAATACTTATTAAAAGTATGGAGACTGGTGCTGATAATTGTCTGAGCTGAGGATCGAATATGGGTCCCATTGCCTCTCACTATCTGTTCTTGAACTCTCATTTCTTTCAGGTACATTCATTTCCGTTTTCGCGATCCTGACCGGATATTCGGATTCAAGCCATTTGCAGCGTTCGTGGCAGTCAGACTATTCAGGTCAATGATAGAACTATGACGGACGCGAGATAAATTCGGAAATCCACGAAGTATAAATTCCTATATTCTCCCTCTATTGTATTTGCGCAAAGAATATAGGCAATCCTGAGATAGAATGGCACCGGGGGATCATGCCCCCACAGCACCCCACATTCTATATCAGATAGCAGCCTGTTCCTCGGCAGGGAATGGCTGAAGCGTGACGGGGTGCGGCAAAACCGCTGGCAGATTGAACTCGGGCTAAAGCTCTGGTCAGGATTCCTGGCATTTTTCTCTCGAGCCCTGCCAGCTCAAATATTTGAACCATTCATATAAAAATGATAAGCCAAAAGCATAAGTGATGTTATAATTATTATTGAATATCTAACAATGTTAAACTTCGTTTCCCTGTCCATGTCTATCACACTCAGATAGATTCTTATCTTATAATATAATGCAGCTCCAATATCTATATTTCTAATGGGCATAGATCCCAAGCTGCTGCTCCATCTGACAGATTCTGAAGCATTCCCTCCTTATGTATAACGCTGCCGGCAATCCCGAGCCGGCCAGCTTGTAGGTGGCGGCAAGAAAAGCCCGGTATACCCTGGGGAAGTCTCTAAGGGTATTGCTGGATAGAAGGGCGATGAGCCTATCCACCTGGGAAATTCCGGTATGGATCTCCCTTTTGCTATTGATATCTTCCTGACCTGATAGGAGATCCAGCCATAGTTTCATCTCATGCACAAGATTCTGCTTGGTCAGATCTCCGACTACGATAAATGATTTGCCCGCGCGGATATTATTGAAGAATTTTCTGAAGCTCTTCCCACGGGATAGGGTATAGGCCTGTCCTATCATTCCTGAATGGGTATCTGTGCTTGCGATCAATCCTTTTCCGTGCCTCTCCGCCAGTTCCACTATCATCTCGTTCTTTCTCCTGACGCGATGCATATTGTATTCGATGACCGGAAACAGCTCGACCAGATCAGGTATAGCCTTGAGATTCGGCCTTTCTCCCGGCTCAAACCAGAGGGGATGGTTGTAGACGAAGGGCAGTCTCTCTGTTTCAAGGCAGTCCAGGAAGCCATGCAGATCGCCTTCTGTCGCGATCTCTTCCAGAATTTGGAATTGGCCTCTGTCAAGTTCATAGACATTGACATGGATGGTGTGTCCGATGCTTCTGTCCTTGATCTTTATCTCCACACCCCTGACCAGGCCCGGCATATCTGGATTCAATATATCGTAAGCATCCAAAGTGTCGTGATCTGTGAATGTAACATAGTCCATTCCATTCTCTCTAGCCCTCAGATACAGCTTTTCCGGGTGCATAGATCCCACGGAAATCACATCCGGAGAGAAGATGGTGTGAACATGCAGATCTGCGGCCTGCCAGCCGTGCCTTCGAAAGACCTCTGCATCACTGACGGAAAGGATCCTCTTTGCGGCATTATTATCTTTCATCGAGGCAATAGATCCTTATTTCCATCATAAGCCTTGTGCATTTAATCTATATTTGAGCAATAAATCTATATTTGATGAATAAATCTATATAGACACATGCACAAACGTCATTGCTGATATGATTATGGCCACAGGGAATCAGGCAGAAAAAGAGTCGATGCTGAGCAATTTAGATGGAGGGCTTTTTCGCTTGCCAGCATCGATGGTTTATGCTAAATCAAAAAAATAGATGGAGCGCCTGCTTCAGGGCTTTTTTGCGTAGACCTCATTGGGAAACTGCGCCGTCGATCCATTCCAGGCCGGCTTATAGCTCTTCAGGCTGCTGGCCCGGCAGGTGCAGTCGAATATGCCGTCAGCGCTATAGCGGCGGTCCACCGGGTCCAAGTCGAAATATCCTCCTGAACAGCAGGGCAGCCAATCTGTTATCTCTTTGACCTGCTTTTTGACGGCATTGATGGTCATGGACTTCTTTATCTTGAAGCTGCCCACATAATTTTCGTCTATCAATATCAATGGATCATGCATACTTCCGCGGATGCCTTTCTTCTTATCCATGTTCTGGGTCAGCATCTCGCCGATGTGCACTGTGCCTTCGGTAACCGTCTCCTCCAGCCTCATCTGGTTTAAGCCGGCACCGTCTGCCTTATTGGTGGCCCCTGTGCAGTTGAGCACCACGCCCACATCCTTTTGGAAAGCCCTGGCGTACTCTATCTGGTGCTGCATAGTCGATCCCGCCTGGTAGTTTTTGCTGTCCGTCTTCTCCTTCAAGAGGGAGTTGTACAGGACAGGGTGATTTGCATACCATCCTGTACCGTAGGCAAAGCTGTAGGGCGACTGGACCATCTCATTCTGCTCTGTGAATGTTATTGTGCTGTCGTAATTCTTGTAGCTGGAAAGGGTGCTGCCGTAGGCCGTTGAGGGCACCTTGGCATTCCATTCCGGATAATAATCAACTGTTACAGCCTTTTTCTGCTGGGAGCTGATAATAGTTGCCATATCCATGCTGCCGCTTCCATGCATATAATTCTTCACGGAGAGGTTGTTGGTATTGACGTGCTGATATATCATAGCATATCCCTCGCCTGATACATCCTGTTCAAATTCATTGGTATTCTGAATGAAATATCCGTCCGGATTCATGGCCGGCTCTCCTGCGGCCCATGCGGGGCCTGTCAGAATTAGAATCGCTAGAAATGCGGCTCCCATCTTCTTCATAATCTTATATCCTCCTATGCCATTTGCTGCGCCGTGCCAGGTGGTTAAGGAATAAAAATTCTATCTTTATAGAAACTAATAAATATAGTTTAGAAAATACCTATTCTTTCTCCCCATAATGAAACAGATGTAATCTTCACCACATGCTGGTATAGCGACGTATGGCTGCACCGGAATATATCTTGGATCAATCGCAGATCAATCAATGAATATAGACTATATATTTTACTTTTCTGTAACATATGTCTCTAGAGGACTATTTTTTATTTTGGATAACTTTACATATGAATCCCGCCTCCTTGCCGCCGGTGAGTTCGTTTGAGGAAACTGTTTAGCGCATTGATCATTGCCCTGATCGTTGGTGCTCTCGGCACCTGTTCGGTCATGGCCAAGGAGACGGTTAAGGTATCCGGATCTACTACAGTTCTTCCCCTGGCGGAGGGCGGTGCTGAGGCATTCAATTCTGCCCAGTCCGATTATGAAGCCATAGTGACCGGCGGAGGCACCGGCGTGGGAATGAAGAACGTCGCTGAGGGAACATCACAGATCGCCATGGCCTCTCGTGAGGTCACAGCCGAAGAGATCAGCGGTTTCGGAGACAATTTCGAAGAGAACCTGGTGGGCTACGACGGCATTGTCATCGCCGTCAGCAAGCAGATCTATGATGCCGGCGTCACCTCTCTTACCAAGGAGCAGGTAAAGAAGATCTACAGCGGCGAGATCAACAACTGGGAAGAGGTAGGCGGCCCGGATGAGCTCATGTTGGTTGTGGCCAGGGAGCAGGGCTCTGGCACCAGGGACACCTTCAATGAGGATATCATGGACGACAAGAAGGCTGAGACCCCAGGCGTGAACACTGTGGCCGGCAGCAATGCCGAGATCAGGACTGCCCTGACCGGAAGCGATAAGGCCATCGGCTATCTCGGATTCTCCTATGCGGAGGACGGTGCTGTAGGCATGATCACCCTGGACGGTGTCAAACCCACTGCTGAGACTATCAAGGACGGCAGCTACGAGCTGGCCAGAAAGCTCTACTTCTACACATTCGGAGATGCCACTGCTGGAGCGCAGGCCTTCATCGATTTCATGGTTGGCGATGAAGGGCAGAAGGTAGCCGAAGAGTATGGATTTGTGCCTCTCTAAATCCTTCTCTAATTTTTATATATTTTTTAATTATCATTTGATATTATTTCGTGTCAATTGATTATTTTTTCTTAATGCTTTATAGCTTTTTTATTCTTCCGAATTTCCTGAGCGCTATCAATACTGCTATTTTCAATGTTTACTCTATTTGGCAAATGAATATATCTCACAAGATGCCTGTGACAGCCAGGGCAGCTTGAAGCCCCTGGAATCGCCTAATCTCTGGATGAAATCATTGGATCTCCATCAAAAGCCATCCTGTAATTCTCAAGCTGCCCCTTTTAATTGAGCTGGCAGTTGTCTACACTCCAGCCCGATCCACCGGGCAAAAAAATGCTCAGGCTCTGCCAGCATCCCTTTTTATCGTTTGTTTCTTATCGTTTGTCTCTTTAGCGATTTGCATCTTCATCAGAATTGCCGAATACATCAATCGCTTATCATCCTGATTCTATATAGAAATATTTTCCTAATAAATTGTTCTCTTGGATCAATATTCTATTTCGATTAAAAATATATCCATCGGATATGATCCTCCTTAGGAGGTAAAAAATGGATATCAAATCAATTTATTCAGGACTCCTTCTGTCCGTCGCCATCATGATGTTTATCATTCCTTCTGGAATGTCTGCGGATGCGGCTGCAATGCCTGGGACGGCGAAGAACGTCATTCTTCTCATAGGAGATGGAATGGGGTTTCCCCAACTGACTCTGGCCAGAATTGAAAAAGCCGGTGAGAACCTTACCGCATATTCTTACGCCGAGTTATTTATGGACGGCATGCCATCAACTGGCTATGTCAGCACCTACAGCGCCAACTCCTTTGTGACCGATTCCGCACCGGCGGCAACAGCTATTGCTACCGGCAATAAGACCAATAACGGGGTAATCGGCCAGGATGCAACGGCTGTTCAGGGGGAGACGGACGGCAAAAATCTGACCACCATCCTGGAGATGGCGGAAGAAGCGGGACTCTCCACAGGCCTCCTCACAACCACCAGGATCACTCATGCCACACCTGCCGCCTTTTATGCTCATGTGGACAATCGGGACAACGAGAGTGAGATTGCCGATCAGCTCCTGAAAAGCAACGTGGAGGTTATTCTGGGCGGCGGATTGCAGTACTTTGTGGGACGGAACCAAACCGACCCTGCGGGCAAGGCAGGCAAGAGAGAGGATGACAGGAATCTGCTCTCAGAATTCGAATCGCGGGATTACGCTGCCGTGTACAATGGCAGTGCTTTCCAGAAGGTGGATACAGGAAAGACGGAGAAGCTCCTCGGCCTCTTCGATAGCTCTCACATGCTCTATGAGCTGGAGAGGGCATCATCGCCAGAAAAGGAGCCGGGCCTTGCCGAGATGACCGATAAAGCCATTTCGATCCTATCCAGGAATCCCAAGGGCTTCTTCCTCATGGTTGAGGGCGGACGGATAGATCATGCCGCGCATGAGAGAAATTTGAGCAAGATGGCCGCAGACACCCTGGCCTTTGACGAGGCCGTAAATGCTTCTTTGAGCTTTGCCTCGCGGGACGGCCATACTCTGGTAATAGTAACCGCAGATCACGAATGCGGTGGTCTGGTGTTGCAGCCTGAGAATTTGGAGGAGTATGAGGGTGGATCAATCGATCCGGTCTTCGCTTCAGGGACGGCCAAGACCCCCGGACCCAGGTATGATTTTATAACCGAGATGGATGAAGCTACTCATACCGCTGTGGATGTCCCCATAATGGCCTTTGGCCCTGGAGCGGAAAAGGTCAGCCGCGGCAAGCTGGACAATACCCAGATCTTTCATATCATGACGGAGGCTTTGGGCTTTTAGCTCTCAGCCCTCCTGATTTTATTTTTGGATTTATATATTTACGAGGTGACCGATATGTTCCCTGATAGAAAATGGATAGTATACAGCATCACTGAAGATGATTTTATCGAGCACGAAAGATGCACTGAACTGCTCAGGCAAAATGGATTGAGCCCCGAGTCAATTGGGTCAATGGCTTTAAACTGCCATATGTGTCCTGTATCCGGTGGCTGTGGCGTCAGAAGGGATAATGCTTTCTTAGGAGCCAGAACATGTTAGCCATCTGTTTTATCAAGGCTGTTTTCGGTCAGGAGAAGGCGGTGTTTCGCGCTCTCAAGGAGATCGAAGGCGTCAAAAGCCTCTACCATATCTTCGGAGATCATGATATATTTATGGTTCTGGAGTCCGAAGGCATCCACTCCCTGCGAAGGACCCTTCTCAAAATAGAAGAAATGGACTCGGTAAATGCTGTCCGGACATTGCTGGTGGAGCCGGATGGGAAATGGTCTGTTGACCCAGGCTGCCGAAAAAAGCCGTTGTGCCCGGTTGGTTGAGGGAGTGGTCCGATGCTTTCGCTGCCCCGTACAGGATGGATAAAAAAAAATAGAAATCTACTGTCAGAGCAGGACATGCGCTATGAGATGAAGTTCATGGATGAAGGCAATCTCGATGATATCCTGGCGTTGCAGGACATCGCAATCCGCAGCCTGAAAGATCGCGAGATATTTCGAACTCATTGTGCTGATTACTTTTTGGAGCATTTCCAGATGGATAGCCCTGCCATTGGAATATTCACGGATGAGGGGCTAATTGCCTACAGCGTTCTTTATTTTCCGGGAGAAAATGAAGACAACTTCGGCCGGGATATCCGTCTTCATGCCGATGATCTGCATAAAGTTGCCCACCTGGCCACTGTGGCGGTCCATCCGGAATACAGGGGAAACTCATTGCAGAAGATGATGTATTCTATCTCCCTGGATGTTTCCAGAGATTTGGGCTACCAGCATGCATGCTGTATGGTCTCTCCTAAAAATTATGTAAGTCTTCAAAATATATTTTCACATGGATTTCTCATAAAAGCCCTGAAGATGAAATTCGATAGCAGGCTTCGGTATATAATGCATAGACACCTGGAGTATCCCAGCACCGTCTGTTCGGAAGAGGTGAGGATGAAGAGCACTGATGTCTGGGGCCAGAAATGCCTGCTGAAAAGAGGATTTTTTGGATACGGTGCTGTGGCGCATCCTGGCGGCTTTTCTGTATCGTATGGACGAGATTGCGAGGCAAAAATTATTTGAGACTTGCATGTCGCAATGAAGCCTAAAAGAGGCAATCATGTTTGCTGAGGCGTGGAGGGGATCACTTTGTGTCCGGAAAAGAGAAGAATTTTATCTGTATTCCTGTATGCAGCTGTGGTAGGGCTGATCTTCATCGGCTCTCCGTCAATGGCTCAGCCGATGGTTGAGACGGTCAAAGGCCCGATAGATCTGGAGAATGCCGTGATAAAGATCGGGGCCATATATAACCTGGCGGGATCGCAGTCGCCACTTGACAAGCCATCCTGGCGGGGCGCACAGCTCGCGGCAAAAGAGATCAATGCTTCCGGAGGAATCGATGGCAAGCAGATCGATCTGATCTTATGTGATGGCAGGAGCGATTCCGCAAAGGTTGGCCAGTGCGCCCAGGGCCTTATTCGCGAAAATGTCTCGGCGATGGTGGGCCTATCCGATACCGACATGCTCCGGGCGGCGGCCCCGGTTGCATCCCGCGCCGGCATTGCCTTTGTGACATCGGGCGCAACCTCTCCGGTTCTGGCTGAGGAGTATGATAGCCTGTTTTTAGCATGCTTCGGCGACGATGTTCAGGCTGCGGCAGGAGCCGAATATGCCTATAAAAATATGGGCTTAAAGGACTGCACTCTCCTGGTGGATGGGGATATGGAGTATGCCCTCCTGCTCTCCGGCTACTTCAAAGAGAGATACCGGGACCTGGGTGGAGAGATCGTCATGGAGGCCTTCATCAACGGCTCGAATATGAGCAGCCTGACCCGGTCGGTTGAGGATGCTGGCCCGGACATGATTTATCTGGCAGCGGGGCCGGAGCAAGCTGGCTCCGTGATCCAAGCCCTGCGAAGCCTCGGGATCAGCGCGCCCATATTTGGCGGTGACAGCTTCGACTCTCCCGATCTGAGGCGGGCGGGCACGGGCAGCATCGTCTTCTCGACGCATGCTCTCCTGGATGACGGCTCTTCTCCGGCGGGAGAGTTTGCGCGGGCCTATCGGGCAGAGTACGGCTGCCCACCGGAGAACGCCTTCGCTGCTCTGGGATATGATGCCGTCCGCCTCCTGGCGAGGGCATTGGTGGCAGCCAATTCCAGCCATCCTCTGGCCCTCCAGGCCGCCCTGGGAAATATCTCCGATTTTCAGGGAGTTACGGGACGGATAAGCTATAGCAGCGGCCGACGGGTGCCCGAAAAGGATGTGACCATGATAACGCTCGCGGACGGTGAGATGGCAGGCTGGGAGGCCGTCAGGCCGGAGCAGTCAATCCGGTGAGGTGCCATTCCTCTCTCTGTGCGTGCTCTGTGTCCTCTGTGTCTCTGTGGTGAAAAACGTCGTTAGCCACTGGTTACAGCCAGCTCTAGCGGCCACCACAGAGGCACAGAGCGCACAGAGGACTCACAGAGACGGAAGCTCAATTACCCACATAAAACAGAGAAGAGCCCGCGGTTCTTTGTCTTTGTGCGTCCTTTGTGAGCTTTGTGCTCTTTGTGGTTATATCCGTAGGTTATGATAAATCATTCTGTTTTCTACTGATAACCACAAAGGACACAAAGCGCACAAAGGACCCACAAAGACGGCATTTCGTACAACACAGAGGCGCAGAGATGAGATTAACACCTGAAAGACGGTGCGGCTCAGGTTAAGCCTCAGGAAATAGCGGAGACACAATTATTCTGAAGGCGTCCGCCCAGGAAATCCTCGACCTCTTTAGCGTCGCTTCCCTCCGGCAGGCCGTCGAGCAGCCTCCTGAGATAGCCCCTCTCCACTAATGCGGCGATGGTGGCGGGATAATTGATATCGAATACCCAGCTCAGGTACATGATGCGCATGTCTTCCAGGCTTCTCAGTTCAGAGATCCTGACCATCCTGCCGGAGAGAAAGTCGGATACTGCTGCTGCCGAGAGGCCGCGGCCCTCCGGCAGGCCGAAATCAAGCGCCGGATTGGGCCTTTCCTTCCGGCTTTCAAAATGCTCGATTATGATGCCCAGGATGTCCAGCTTGTCAGCGTCCCTGATCAGCGTTGTGAAGAGCGCCTCCCTCCGAGAGAGGCCGTCCGGAACCCTGTATTTGTTGTGCAGCCACACCGCCCGGCGGATGATGGCCCTCTCCCCGGCCGGCAGCGCAAAGAAGCCCTTCCAGCCGTTTAAGGCCTTGATGCCCAGCAGGGCATGGTCCGCAGAAATTCGGTCGTCGAAGCTGCCGAACCTCTGCAACTGCTCGAATCGGCCCACATCGTGAA